>NZ_SJUS01000012.1:0-76173 GCF_004337085.1 Exiguobacterium sp. SH5S13
TGGCATCATCGGGATCGCCTCCAGGATGTGTAGTTATAGCCAGTTTAGTCCGAAACGGCAAGGACGTACAGCGTCGCCCCGAGGGCACGCCGACTCCCGGGGGAACAGCGGGCAAGGCGAGACCCAGTAGCGACATCGTCGCGATGCGGCTCGCTGACCGCCCCCAGGAAAGCGGCGTGCCGGACAGGGCGGCTTTAAAGGGCAATGAAAGCAGAGGAGCGCCATCCCATCCGGGATGACGCTCCTCTGCTCAAAATTATTTGAAGTTTTTCAGTGCCCTCTTGAAAAGAAGGGGCGTTTTTTTTGGCGTCTTGGATTGTGTTCGGGTGACGCTTTGCCTACAATCAACAGAGAAGCGTGAAACGGCAAGGAAGCCCGTTTCGAAAGTATGGAAGGAGTCGATACAATGAACACAACACAGAAACGTGTCATCCTCGCCTCGATGTCGCCGCGGCGGACCGAGTTGTTGAAACAAGCCGGTATTTTGCACGAGGTGATCCCGTCAAACGTCATCGAAGGAACCGACGGACGTGAGCATCCGGACGAGTACGTCGGACGTCTCGCCCGTGAGAAAGCGATGGACGTCGCACGAGACAACCGCGACGCGATTGTAATCGGGTCGGACACGGTCGTCGTCCTCGGCGGAACGATTTTAGAGAAACCGAACGACCGCGATGACGCACGCCGGATGCTCGAGCACTTGTCAGGGGCGACCCATGAAGTGCTCACTGGCGTCAGCATCATCGGACCAGACCGGCACGACTTGTTCGTCACGACGACGCACGTCACGTTCATCGACATCCCGGAGTCTTGGCTCGACGGCTACCTCGATTCGTC
This sequence comes from Exiguobacterium sp. SH5S13, assembly GCF_004337085.1. NCBI lineage: Bacteria > Bacillati > Bacillota > Bacilli > Caryophanales > Exiguobacterium > Exiguobacterium sp. SH5S13. Next base: position 838 of record NZ_SJUS01000012.1, read on the forward strand.
GGAGCCGTATGACAAGGCCGGTGCCTACGGGATCCAAGGGTCGGGCGGTTTGTTCGTCGAACGGCTCGAAGGGGATTACTATAACGTCGTCGGCCTCCCGCTCCGGCCGCTCGTCGAGACGCTCGAGCGTCACGGGGTATCGCCGCGCTTTCTGTGAATGATGCGAGAGTAGGTGAAGGAATGACTATGGTGCTCGACCGAAGTGTTGAATCCGCTATTGCCAGACTGCTTCAAATCGGTGGACGGGGCGGGGACCCGCAGGCGACGGCCCGGCGGTTGTCAGATGTGTATCCGACGCTTCGGGCGCTGTCACAGGCGTCCGTGCACGACCTCTGTCAAATTGAAGGGATGACGAAGAAGAAAGCCGAGCAGTTGCTCGCGGCGTTCACGATCGGCATCCGTTACGTCGAGGAGCCGAAAGTCGACATGCCGACGATCCGGTCGCCGCAGGACGCGTACGAGCTGCTGCGTGATGAGCTCCGGCTACTTAATCAAGAACATTTCGTCTGTTTGTACTTAAACACGAAAAATCAATTGATCGCGCGCAAGACGTTGTTCGTCGGCGGGTTGAATTCGTCGATCGTTCATCCGCGCGACGTCTTCCGCGAAGCGCTCAAGCTGTCGGCGGCTTGTTTCATCGCTCTGCATAACCATCCGAGCGGGGACGCGACGCCGAGCCGGGAAGACATCGAAGTGTCCGAGCGCTTGGTCGAAGCGGGCAACATCGTCGGGATCGCTTGCCTCGACCACGTCATCATCGGCGAAGATCATTATGTCAGTATGAAGCAACGCGGGTATATGAACGGGTGAAATTAGGAGACGTTTCCCATATCCCTCTTGAAGTTTGGTATACTAACGAACGAGGTGTTCGTATGGAGAAACTAGTCTGGATTATTATGATTGGAATCGCGCTCGCCGCGAGTTTTGTTCCGCTCGAGCCGTTCGCGTTGTCGCTCGTCGTCTTCGCGTTGTTCGTCTTTGTGAGTATGGCGCTATTTCAACAGTTTTCAAAAGACGGGCATTGGCTTGACTGCTACCCGCCGCTCGCCGGGGTCGGACTCGGAATTGTGTCGCTCATCGCCTACATTGGTCTGTTCATCGCCTGGGTAAATGCGTCAGGAGACAGTCAAGCGTGGCGTGTCATCCCGCAACTTGTCTTCGTTTACGTCGGGATTTACTTGTTCACCGTGACGATGGCGAGCTTTTTGGCGGGTGCGACGCGCGAGCGGCCGTCCCGTTTCTTTCGGCCGCTCCTCATCTTTTCGGTCGTCTTTTACGCGGCAATGCTGTTGCTGCCGCTCCAACCCGGTCTCTAAATGATCGGTTCATCTAAGCAGACGCCTTCAGACGTCTGCTTTTTGATTTGCGTTTTTGTTGAAAAGCAGGCACACTAATATACGGTGGAACAGGACTGAGATGAAGGGGATTGTAAATAACCTGTAATCGATTGAACGTTTTCAAACATGATTTTTCCGTTATAATAATAATTAGTGTAACCAGGAGAGGGGCAGTACGTATGTTTCGTAGTTTTAACCGAGAAATCGGAATCGACCTTGGAACGGCAAATACGCTCGTTTATGTAAAAGGTCAAGGAATCGTTGTTCGTGAACCGTCCGTAGTGGCGTTCCGTACAGATACAGGTAGAATTGAGGCCGTAGGTAATCAGGCCAAAGATATGATTGGACGTACGCCGGGGAACGTCACGGCACGCCGTCCGATGAAAGATGGGGTTATCGCTGACTTCGAAACGACTGCAACGATGATCAAATATTTCATGGAGCAAGCACAAAAATCGAAGAGCGGGTTGTTCTCATCGAAGACGAACGTCATGATCTGTGTGCCAAGCGGCATCACGTCAGTTGAAAAACGTGCGGTTGAAGATGCGGCCAAGCAAGCAGGCGCTCGCGAAGCGTACACGATTGAAGAACCGTTCGCGGCAGCAATCGGCGCCGGTCTCCCAGTTTGGGAACCAACAGGCTCGATGGTCGTTGATATCGGTGGTGGTACGACCGAAGTCGCAGTGATCTCACTCGGCGGCATCGTGACAAGCCAGTCGATCCGTGTCGGTGGTGACGAAATGGATGACGCCATTATTCGTTACATTAAAAACAAATACAACCTCATGATCGGGGAACGTACGTCAGAAGCGCTCAAGATGGAAATCGGTTCGGCCCGCATCGACGAGTCGAACGAAAACGAAACGATGGAGATCCGCGGACGCGATCTCGTGACCGGTCTCCCGAAACAGATCGAAGTAGGGGCAGTTGAAGTGTGCGAGGCGCTTTCAGACACGGTAGACGCGATTCTAGCCGGTGTGAAACAAACGCTCGAACAAACACCGCCAGAACTCGCAGCCGACGTCATGGACCGCGGCATCGTTCTGACAGGCGGCGGCGCGCTCCTTAAAAACTTGGACGGTGTCATCTCTGATGAGACGCACATCCCGACACTCATTGCGGATGAACCGCTCGATTGCGTTGCGATCGGGACTGGAAAATCTCTTGAAATGATGGACGTCCTCCGTTCAAAATCAGGCATCTCGTCACGTCGATGAAAGGTGTTAAACGATGAGCCGGTTTGTACGCAATAAAAAGCTCATCATCACGCTGATCGGTATCATCTTATTTCTCGTCATTTTAGGGGTTTCGATTCGAGGACGGTCGGAATCCGCCTGGTACCAAGACGTCACGCGTGATGTGGTCGGAACGTTCCAACGAGTGTTCACGGTGCCGATCGGCTGGATGGATAGTACCGTGTCCTCGATTTCGAACGTCCGTGATATTTATGAAGAGAACCGCGAATTGAAGCAACATTTGACGAAATACGCCGAAGTGTCCGTCGAAGCCGACGACCTGCGCCGTGAGAACGAGGAGTTGCGTCAAATGGTCGCGGCTGGCGAAAGCTCGCTCCGTGACTTTGATTTGATTCCGGCCGAGGTCATCGGGCGCACGCCGAACGACTGGCAGCGCTATGTGACGATCAACGTCGGGCAAGAACGTGGCGTTGAAAAAGGCATGGCCGTGACGGCCGCCGGCGGCATGGTCGGACGCGTCATTCAAACGAGCGCCTATACGTCACAAGTTCAGCTCTTGAGCGACAACAACCGGACGAACAACGTCTCGGCGGTCGTCAAGGATGCGGACGGTAAGGCGGCGTACGGAACGATCGACGGCTTCGACAGCGAGACGAACGAACTCTTTTTCACAAAGGTTTCGAACAGCGTCAAGTTGAAAGAAGGTGAGATCGTCTCGACGTCAGGGCTCGGCGGACGTTATCCGGCCGGTCTCGTCATCGGTAAGGTGAAGACGATCGAGACCGATGAATATGGCGTGTCTCAAGTTGCCCGCATCACGCCAGAGGCGGACTTCAACGAGTTCTCGCAAATGTTTGTCATCGATCGAACGCTAGACGAACCGTTTTTGACGGGTCCCGAGGAAGGAGGAGCAGCGGGTGAGTAACATGAAAGTGTTCATCGCCCTGTTCCTCCTCTTTCTTATTGAAGGGACATGGGCTGCCATCTTTTCATGGCACTACGCGACGCCGTTCGTGTATTTGACGTTGATTGGGTTAATGTACGTCAGTTTGTATGGCCGGTTTGAGTCGGCACTCGGATTCGGTCTCGTATTCGGGTTGTTGTATGACATCGTCTACACCGACTTGCTCGGAATTTACTTATTTACTTTTTCACTCATTCCTCTCTTAGTCAGCTTCGTGTTAAAATATATAGGTGAGAACTTCTTCTCGGTCGTCATCACGTTCACGTTCATGATCCTCGTCTTCTCCTTCGGGATTTACGGTATCATGGCAGCGGTCGGTGGGACGACCATGACCATACAAACACTATTAGTTGAACAGATTCCAGGGACGCTCGTCGTCAATGTGATCGCCGTCGCGATTCTTTATTATCCGATGACGCGATACGTGGCGGTGCGCCCTGTAGCGAAAAGAGGGTAGCCATGATGGAGCGTAAACGACACATTACGATAAAAGGACATCGCAACGGTATTGCAATCCACTTCAATCCACGGAGTGGCGTCGATGAGGTGCTCGGAGAGCTTGAGGCCACGTTACAAGAAATGGAGCCGCCCTCTGGGGAGATTGCACTCAAGTTGCACGCGGGTACTCGTTATTTGGACGAGGAGCTGTCACGTCAAATTCGTGAAGTCGTTGCTCGTCATGGCGTTTTTTATATCGAGGAGCTGTCGAGCGAGGTCATGTTGACCGAAGAGGCGAAAGCGACTTACGGGAAAAAGACGTTCCATTACCATAGCGGGACGATCCGCAGCGGGCAAGTGCTCTCATTTGAGGGTTCGGTGCTCATTATCGGCGACGTCAATCCGGGGTCTGAAGTTCGGGCGACAGGAAGTATCTATTGTTTAGGCACGATACGAGGAAATGTCCGGGCCGGTGTCGAAGGATGGGAGGACGCGGTCATTACCGCAAGTCTGTTGCATCCGCTGTTTCTAGCGATCGGTGAGCACGTGCTCACGCCAGACGATGATACCGAGATGCCAGAGATCGAGATGGGCTGCGCGTATCAGACGAATCATGGCATTGAAATGACGCGTCTCCGCCAAGTCATGACAGGGCTTAAAGACGCATATGCAATGGAATTACAGAGAGGGTGAGTTTGATGGAGCAAGTAGTAGAGCCTGTACATACAGCAAAAGAAGTGAAGAAAGGTCGGGCCATCGTCGTGACGTCGGGGAAAGGTGGCGTCGGCAAGACGACGACGACCGCTAACCTCGGGACGGGTCTCGCATTGTCCGGACACTCGGTCTGTCTCGTCGATACGGACATCGGTCTACGGAACTTGGATATCATCCTAGGACTCGATAACCGGAGCATCTATAACCTCGTCGACGTCATCAACGGGCAGTGCAAGCTGCCCCAAGCGCTCGTCCGTGACAAACGGTTCGAAGAGATGTATCTGCTGCCGGCGGCCCAGTCAAAAGACAAGACATCGGTCCAACCGGAGCAAGTCAAAGAGATCATCGACCAGTTGAAGACGGAATATGATTTTGTCTTGATCGACTGCCCGGCCGGTATCGAGCAAGGGTTCATGAACGCCATCGCCGGCGCCGACGAGGCTATCGTCGTGACGACGCCTGAGAAGGCGGCCGTCCAAGACGCGGACCGCATCATCGGTATGCTCGAACAAGCGGAACACGTCGCGCCGCCTAAACTCATCGTCAACCGCGTGAAGAATCATCTCGTCGCATCGGGCGACATGCTCGACATCGATGACATCATGCGCATCCTGTCGATCGACCTGCTCGGCGTCGTCGTCGATGATGAAGAAGTCATCGCCGCGGCAAACCGAGGTGTCCCGGTGACGATGAACCCGGACAATAACGCCGGACAAGCGTATCGCAACATCACGCGCCGTATTCTCGGTGAGTCGGTGCCGCTCATGTCCATCCAGACGGACCAACAACCGACCGGATTTTGGGCACGATTGCTATTGAAGTTTGGAATGAAAAAAGCCTAAGGCAACGAAAGTTGCCTTTTTGTGTCGAAAGGAGTGCTCGTATGAAACTCATCTATGAACGGACCCCGTCGATCGAGCGGGCCATGCTCGTCGACGGCGAGCGTCTGCTTGAAGTCGAGGAGCGCTTTGTCGACCAGCTCTCGGTCGGGACGATCCTTGAAGCCGCGATCGAGCGGATCCATCCGTCACTCGGCGCCGCCTTCCTCGTCAACGGCGAGACGACGTTTTTCTTGCCGATCGCCGAGACGCTCCGGGCGCTCGCTGTCTACCCGGAAGTACTGGGCATCGGTCAGGCGGCCGTCGTCGGGGAGAAACGTCTCGTCCAAGTGACGAAAGAGGGCATCGGGGGTAAGCACCACAAAGTGACCGAGAACATTCGGTTCGGAGGGCGCTATCTCGTCTACTTCCCGTATGGACGGCGCCAGTTGTTCAGCCGTAAGCTCGACCTCGCTACGCAGGACCGGCTATCGAAAGTGTTCACGCTCAATGAGGTGGAAGGTGTGTTGTTCCGGACCGAATCAGGACAAGCCAGTCCCGAGGCGCTTCGCGAGGAGCTGGCCTTGTTGAGGGCCCGGGCTGCTGACGTCGAGACGGCGCGCCGCGGTCAAGACGAACTGCTCTGTGAGCAGTTCGTCCGGCGCCATTCGGTCGAGTCGGTACTGTTGAACGATAAAGAGGCGCAAGAGCGTTTGAAGCGGCTCGACGTCCCGGTCGAACGCCATATCGGCAAAGGCCGGATGAAAGAAGCCGCGCGTTTAGACACAGCGATCGAGAAGCTCGAGAACCGTGTCGTCTGGCTCGAAGGCGGGTCTTACGTCTTGGTCGAACAAGTCGAGACGATGACCGTCATCGACGTCAACAGCGGCAAGAACGTCGCCGTCAAAGATAAAGGACGCGCCGCCGACACGATCAATGAGGCGGCACTGTATGCGATTATGGAACAGCTCCGCCTGCGCAACATCGGCGGCATGGTCGTCATCGACTTTTTACGCGGGTCAAAAGACGGACAAGACCGACTTTTGAAACGAATGAAAGAACTCGGGGCCCGTGACCCACGTCGTGTCGAAGTGTACGGCTTCACACGGATGGGACTGTTCGAACTATCACGCGAGCGGACCGGACGTTCGATTCAAGACCGGATGACGTATAACGGTGCACCGTCGAAGCTGGCCGTGTTCTCACGGCTTGAACGCACGCTCATGGAGCTAGACGGAAAACAGGAGGCGGTCGTACTGTCGCTGCCGGCGAAGTGGCAAGACGGGGCCTGGGACGCGTCAGGTCTTCATGTGTTCTTTATAGAAGGAGAGCCCGATGTCGCTTTTCATGGTACACTCGAGGAATGTGAGAACTTCGTATCTCGTCATTGACAAGCTTCGCGCGAGAGTGGTAATATCTATAACGTTAGTTCGTTTGGAAGCACCCAAATGGCTACAACCGCACAGAACGGGTTGAAACGGTTTCGCCCTGCCCTGGATGGCGAGTCTGAGTTTAATAAGGAGGTGCACGTATATGTACGCAATCATCAAAACTGGTGGTAAGCAAATCAAAGTTGAAGCAGGTCAAGAGATCTACATCGAAAAACTCGATGCTGATGTCGAGGGTACTGTAGAATTCGGTGAAGTTCTTTTCGTTGGTGGTGACGATGTTAAAGTCGGAGCTCCATTCGTAGAGGGCGCTAAAGTAGTAGCAACTGTCGTTAAACACGGTCGCGCGAAAAAGATCACTGTCTTCAAAATGAAAGCTAAGAAAAACTACCGTCGTAAGCAAGGTCACCGTCAGCCTTACACGAAAGTTCGCATCGAGAAAATCGAAGCGTAAGCTTTATGATTCGAGTAATGGTCAGACGAGACGAGACGAAGTCGATTCGTTCCGTCGAAGTGACAGGTCACGCCAACTTTGCTGAACCCGGTTCTGACTTAGTGTGTGCCGGCGTTTCCGCTATCATTTTTGGGGCGTATAACGCTGTTGAGGTACTCGCAGGCCAGTCGCTTCTTGTAGAAATGGCAGACAAAACAGAGGGTGGTTACTTTTATGTCGAGACATATCCTGAACTATCACCGCAGGATATGACTCGCACCCAGCTGTTATTAGAAGGGATGCTCGTGCAACTAGACACGATCGCCCAAAGTTACGGTGATTATATCCAAATTGAACAATAGGAGGTGGACCTCATGTTACAATTGAACCTTCAGTTCTTCGCATCGAAAAAGGGAGTAGGATCGACTAAAAACGGTCGTGACTCGATTTCGAAACGCCTCGGCGCTAAACGCGCTGACGGACAGACAGTTTCAGCTGGATCGATTCTCTACCGTCAACGCGGTACGAAAATTCACCCAGGTGAAAACGTCGGCCGTGGTGGCGACGACACATTGTTTGCTAAAGTTGACGGCGTAGTACGCTTCGAGCGTCTTGGTCGCGACAAGAAACAAGTGAGCGTTTACCCAGTTGCGTAAGTAGAACCACGCAAAAGACTCTAGCCACTTATTTGGTTAGAGTCTTTTTTACTAGGAGAGGATCAAATGGACTCACAGGCAACACTGAAATTATTATCGACCGTCCGTCACGAATGGATGAATCGGCTTCAGATGATCTCCTTGTATGCGGCGCTCGAGCCTGATAGACTCGAGGAGCTGTACGAACGTTATCGTCAGCACGCCGACGAGGAGAGTGCGCTCGTTCGCTTAAATATGCCGGCGACTAGTCTCGTCATCATACAGGCGAATTGGGAAGGGCGGTTGACCTATAAGGTATCGACCGACCGTGCGTCGTTGGACGACGCACGCGTGGCGGATAAACTTGTCCGTCTTCTGTCAGGAACGGATGGACCGATTCATGTGACGTTCACGGACGGACTGGCGGTTCGCGTCTTCGGCAACGTGCCGGGAGATGTGTTCACGTCAGACGAAGTGCACGAACAGACTGTAGAATGTTCTACGTTTCGTTTAAAAGGAGGGAATTAAATGTTTGTCGATCAGGTGAATATTTTTGTAAAAGCTGGAGACGGTGGTAAAGGAATGGTCGCGTTCCGTCGCGAGAAGTATGTTCCAGACGGTGGACCAGCAGGTGGTGACGGTGGTCACGGTGGCGACGTCGTCTTTGAAGTAGAAGAAGGATTACGGACGCTCGTTGATTTCCGCTTCTCGAAGAAGTTCATCGCCTATAACGGTGAAAAAGGAATGTCGAAAGGGATGCACGGACGTAAAGCGAAGCCGCTCGTCGTCAAAGTCCCGCCAGGCACAATCGTCTTCGATTCAGTGACGGATACTGTCATTGCCGACCTTACCGAGCACGGCCAACGGGCCACGATCGCTAAAGGCGGCCGCGGTGGACGCGGAAACTGTCGATTTGCGACACCGTCGAACCCGGCACCAGAAATCGCTGAAAACGGGGAACCAGGCCAAGAGCGCGAGTTGCGTCTTGAACTGAAACTCCTCGCCGACGTCGGTCTCGTCGGATTCCCGTCAGTCGGGAAATCGACGCTCTTGTCGGTCGTCTCATCGGCACGTCCGAAAATCGGAGCGTACCACTTCACGACGATCACACCGAACCTCGGTGTCGTCAAAACAGCTGACGACCGTGACTTCGTCATGGCCGACCTTCCTGGACTTATCGAAGGTGCGAGCCAAGGCGTCGGTCTCGGTCACCAGTTCTTGCGTCATATCGAACGGACGAAAGTCATCGTCCATATGATCGATATGAGTGGGATCGAAGGACGTGACCCGTTCGAAGACTACACGACGATCAACCGTGAGCTCGAGTCGTACAATTTACGTCTCCTCGAGCGTCCACAGATCGTCGTCGCCAACAAGATGGATATGCCGGATGCGCCAGAACTTCTTAAAGAGTTCCAACAGAAAGTCGGCGATGACGTCAAAGTCTTCCCGATCTCGGCACTCGCGAAAGAAGGACTTCGCAACTTGCTCATCGAAGTAGCTAATCTCGTCGACGCGACACCTGAATTCCCACTCGAAGAGCTCGAAGCGAAAACGGCCACACCACGTGTCGTCTATCGTTACGAGAAGGAAGAGAAAGGGTATCAGATTCATGTCGATGAGTACCAACGCTTCGTGATCACGGGGCCGCGCATCGAGAAGCTATTCAAGATGACGAACTTCGATCACGATGACTCGATCAAACGATTCGCCCGTCAGATGCGTCAAATGGGCGTCGATGAGGACCTTCGTAAGCTAGGTGCTCAAGATGGCGACGTCGTAGCAATCTCTGATTTTGAATTCGAATTTGTCGAATAATTTTTTAAATAAGAAATGGAGTGTGAAGTAAACGTGGACCCTGTGCCCTCGTCTAGTTTAATTCTTTATGCAGTTTTGATTCTTTTGTCAGCTTTCTTCTCTTCAGCAGAGACCGCGCTCTCGAGCGTGAACCGCGTCCGGATGATCCGGATGAGCGAGGATGGGGATAAGCGTGCTAAGCGCGTCCTCCACCTCGTCGATCGGTTTGACGATACGCTCTCGACGATCCTCGTCGGGAACAACGTTGTCAACATCGGTTCAGCGACCGTCGCGACAGCGATTGCGACGTCAATTTTTACCGGTGGGACGGGGTTATTGATCTCGACGTTCGCGACGACGGTGCTCATCTTGATCTTTGGTGAGATCTTGCCGAAATCGCTCGCTAAAGAGTTTTCTGAAAAGTATTCGCTCTTAATTAGCGGAACGCTCGTCTTCCTCGTCAAAGTACTGAAACCGATCACGATTGTGTTCACCGGTCTCAAGCGCTTGACGCTTCGCATGATCGGGATGGCCGATAAAGAACCGTCGGTGACGGAAGAAGAGTTGAAAGTGCTCGTCGATATGGGTGAAGAGGAAGGCGTGCTCGGGGAGACCGAGGCCGAACTTGTCCACAGCGCCTTCGCGTTCAACGACATTACCGTCGATGACGTGTTGACACCGCGGATTGATATCCTCGCCGTCGATGTCGACGATACGCTCGAAGAAATCAAAGACACGATCTTTAGCGGGGGGCACTCTCGTCTCCCGGTGTATAAAGACTCGATCGACAACGTCATCGGGGTGTTGTCGGAACGTGACTTCCTTCGTTCGATGATGCGAGATGAAGTGACAGATGTGCGGGCGCTCATCCGTCCGCTCACGTACGTGTCACCGCAGACAAAATTGATCGAACTGCTTCCAATTCTGCAGCAAAAACAATCACACATGGCTGTCGTCCTCGATGAGTTTGGTGGGACGGCTGGTCTCATCACGCTTGAGGATATGCTTGAAGAGCTCGTCGGCGATATTTGGGACGAGCACGACGAATCGATCGTCTACTTGAGACGGCTTCGAGACGGCGTATACGAGTGTATGGCCGACATGGACGTCGATCAGTTCGCTGACGAGATGGGGATTAAAGAACCTGAAATAGACTCGAATACAATGGGTGGATGGATCGTCGAGCTGCTCGGCGACATCCCAGAGAAAGGTGCGCGTGTCACGTATGACGACATGACGTTCACCGTTCTCCACGTCGAAAAACGACGCATTCGCAAACTGTTAGTCGAAACGAGTCAATCCGAATCGGCTGAACAGGCATAAGAAAAGGAGATCGCCACGTGGCGATCTCCTTTTTGTTTAGACGGTATGGTGGCGCTCGACGCGCTCGAGCAACTCGTAAGGACGAACCTTGTAGATTGCGTGCGGGATGTACGTCGGGTCGATCGCATCAATGAGACGCATCTGGAAGTGGTCACGTTTGATGTAGTCCGACACGTTCGACGCATCGATCGGGAAGAATCCGACCTCATGTGTCTCGCCTGCTTGCGGACGAAGGTCGCCCGAGACGTAACGCCCATGGAACGAGACGCAGAGGACGCGTGACGACACGTTTTGATAGATCCCGATGATGCCGTCGATCTCGATGTCGGCCCCGGTCTCTTCTTTCACTTCACGATGGATCGCATCGATGATCGATTCGTGTTCTTCGACCTGTCCGCCCGGCATCTCGTACGTGTCGCTCCGGTGCGTGTTTTTGACGAGCAGCACCTCGCCGTCATCGTTCGTGATGTAGGCGGTCACGGAGACGATCGTGCGCGGCGGGGTGTAGTGCCCGGTCGGCATCATGAACTCTTCGCTCGACTTGATGTACAAGTCTTTCCCGAGACGGGCCCGCTTCTTCATCGCCTCGCGACGGAGTGCGCTCGTGCGGTAATCGCGTTCGACTTGTTCGTAGTGCTCACGGTCGCGGTATTCCCAAAGTGCCATGACCTCGGTTTGGTCCTCGGTCACCCAACGGCCGACGAGCCGTGCGCCGTGCGATACCTGAATCGGATACAGGTATGTATGGAAAAACTCAGTGAATTCTTGCAAGCGTTCGGGACGGATCGTATACGTTTTTCGACGATGGAACATGAAAATTCCTCCTTTGACGGTTGCTGTCTCTGTGCTTTAGAAATAGATTGATTTCCTCACTATGACGTATTCGCCATACGTATCAGTTTACCCTCTATTTAAAAAAAGTCAGCCCGAACTTTTGTTCAGGCTGACTTTTTCATGAAGTTCGGATGTGAGCGGACATAGCGGGCGACAAAGAAGATGCCGATGCCGAGACCGATATAAGGAAACAGGCCGTGTGTGTATTCGCCGATATATCGCCAATTACTGCCAAGCATTATGCCGACTTTGACGAAGACGAACGACCAGACCGCGAAGACGATCGTTGTCATCGTCAGGAATTTACGGAACGACAACCGCATCACGCCGGCGCTGATGGCGAACAATTGACGCCAAATCACGCTGAGGCAGACGATCCAAGCCCCGTACTTCTCAAACCACGACTCGGCTTGAAGCTGTTTCTCCTGCTTGATCCGAAACGAGCGATACAATCGCAGGGCGACCGGTCGTCCGCCGTAGCGGCCAATCCCATACAATGCGACCTGGGTCACGACGAAAGCCGACCAAGCGAGCAAAAAGATGAACAGGAATGACGCGTCAAGGGAATCGACGAGATAACCGCCGTATGCGAGGACGAGCTCGTTTGGGATGACTTGGATGAAGATGCCGAGCGGGATACTGAAGACGCCGCATCCGGCCAAGAGTTGCTCGAGGAAGTGCCACATGACAGATCACTCCTTTCAATACGTAGTAGGGAATTTGTTCCATCCATCAGTATAACGGACAAACTAGGAAAGCAAAAGAAAAGATGTCACAAAGGCGTGACATCTTTTAGTCGAGTTCGGAAACGAGCACGCCGAGGCGCTCAAGTTCAGAGACGGCGGCATCAATCGCGTCCGCACTGTCGGCTTCGAGCGTGTGAATGTGCAGCCCACCCGTCAAATGGGACAGTGGGGCAGCCTGGTTGGCCTCGACGCGTTCGAGGAAGGCCCGAACGTCGCGCCGGCTCTTCACCATCAACTGACCAGTCAGCGACCCGTAGACGGGGTGGTCGATGATGACGTCACGAATCGTGACACCTTCGTCGACGATGGCGTTCATCTCGGCTTCCATGTCCTCGGCTTCGTGCCGACAGACGACTTTTCGTGTGTAGGCGGACGGTGACGCCTCGCCGGGTAGATAGACGTAGCCGCGGGCGGTCGCGACGATTTGGTGGCCTTTCGCCTTCAAGAGCGACAAGTCTTGGACGATGACTTGGCGGCTGACCGCGACGCGGCGGGCGAGCTCGGAACCGGTGATCGGTTCCGTACTCGCTTCAATCAATTCCAATAAAGTGCGCCGGCGTTCTTCACCGGCTAAACGTTTGTTCATGGTGTTCAACTCTCCTTGCTAAAGTGACGATGGCATCGGCGAGTGCCGCCGTGGCTTCGGCGGTTGTCTGTTCGCCGAAGGAAATTCGGACGAGCCCGTGGCAGGCGCTCGTCTCATAGCCGAGTGATTCGAGCATGCGGTTCGGTCCGTTTTGACCGGCCCGGCAAGCCGAGCCGGCCGACACTTGGAAGCCGAGTGCGTCGAGTTCGGTCATCCACCATTGGCCGTCCCGTTTGTCCGAGACGAATGAGAGGATGGCCGGACTTTGGTCGTCGAACTCGAGCCAGTCAACATGTGACGATGTCTTCTCTTTCAAGATAGCACGAAACGCTAAGAAATTTCTTTCGTGACGTGTCCGATTCTCGTGCCGATTGGTGAACGCCTTGACGAACGCAGAGATGCCGGGCACGTCAATCGTCCCAGGACGGATGCCGTACTGATGGTGACCCGGGTAGTAGGGTGGAGGCAATAGACGTTCCATATAGAGACCGCCGACCCCTTTCGGCCCGCCGACTTTATGGGCGCTGAACGAGTAAGCGTCGATCCCGTCGACCGAGACCGGTATTTTTCCGAGCGCTTGTACTCCGTCGATATGGAGCAGTACTTTCTTATATTTAAGTTTACAGAGGATGTTATGGAGCGGCAAAATCCAGCCGGTGTCCGAGTTGACGTGCTGAAACGTGACGAGTCCGATATCACGATCGAGCAAGTGGAGGAACTTGTCGTGGTCGAACTGGCCGTCTTTCAGCTTGAGGCGATGGACGATCACACCTTCAGCTTCCCATTCGTCGAGGAGGAGCGAGACCGAGTCGTGCTCTTGCCAGGACGTGATGACCTCGCTGCCTTTCATGCGTTTGCGCAGACTCGTCAGCGCGATGTAATTGCTTTCCGAGCCGCTCCCGGTAAACAACAGCTTCCCTCTCAGCATATCGAGACCGAGCGCCTGCTTGACGAGCCGGCGCGCCTCTGTCAAATAGTCCTCGGCTATGAACCCATGTGTATGAAGCGACGAGGGATTGCCGGGGACGCCTTTGGCCATGGCGACGTAATGGTCAAGGGCGGCTTGGGTCATCGGGTGTGTCGCCGCGTAGTCAAAGTAACCGTTCATCGAAGTATCCCCTTTTCTCATGTTGTCTTCTTCACAAAATTATGCGAAACTAGTTTACAAGTCAACATTACATATGAAATACAGGTGATATACAGATGTCTTTACAGTTAAAACAAGTCGATGTTTTGATTATCGGGGCGGGGTTGGCCGGGGTCACGGTGGCACTCCATTTGCCGGAGACGTACCGTGTCCTCCTCGTCTCAAAACGTGACGTGACCTCCTCGAACTCTGACCTCGCCCAAGGCGGGATCGCGAGTTCATATTTGGAGCCGTCGAGTCTCGATCACGCACACGATACGCTCGTCGCTTCCAAGATGACGGCGCAAGCGGATCGGGTCGTCACGCTCGTCGAGGACGGCCGTAGTGTCGTTTCAGAGATGGAGCGGTTCGGTGTCGCGTTCGACCGGGACGAGTCCGGGTATAAGATCGGCCGAGAAGGCGCCCACGGGAAACATCGGATCTACCACGTCGGTGGTGACGAGACCGGACGTCATGTGATGACCGCGTTACGGGAACGGCTCCCGCAAAACGTTGAAGTGATGGAACACGTCTTGATCGACGGACTGACAAAAACGGGCGGACGAGTCGTCGGTGCGACCGGGTTCCAAGGCGACGAACGAATTCATATTCAAGCGGGCGCGGTCGTCTTGGCGACAGGTGGCATCGGCGGGCTCGTCGATTGGACGTCGAACTGTCGGGCCGTGACGGGGGATGGACTCGTCTTGGCGAGCGCTGCCGGTGCCGAACTTTCCAACTTGACCGAGATCCAGTTTCATCCGACGCTGCTAGCGGTCGAGACGCCGCACCTCGTGACCGAGGCGCTGCGAGGTGCGGGCGCGGAACTCGTCGATGAGGACGGGTGTCACGTGATGCGGCACCATCCGCTAGGCAGTCTGGCGCCCCGTGATGAAGTGGCGGCCGTGCTCACACGTCACTGCGGCCCGGTCTATCTCGATACGAGTCGTGTCAAAGACATTGCGGCCCGGTTCCCGAAATTGTGGGCGACGTGTCGGGCCGAACGGATCGACGTCGCTCGCATCCCGGTCCGGCCGGGTCTGCATTTTCATATGGGCGGGGTGCGGGTCGATGAAACCGGGTCGACGGGTGTGGCCGGGCTTTACGCGGTCGGTGAAGTCGCCGACACGGGTGTTCACGGGATGAACCGCTTGGCGTCGAATTCACTACTCGAATGCTGGGTGTTCGGAAAACGGGTCGCTGCATCGGTGCGACTCGAAGAAAGGCCGTTCACGGTGACTGAAGTGACCGCTTATGAGTTATCGAAGGAGACGTTTCAAGCGTATCGTCGGCGATTAGGCAACTGGCTGACAATCTCGCCTGAGTTTGGAGAAATGAGAAGTTTCTTAGAAAATACCCAACAACTGGCACGGACGAAACACGTGACAAGACAATTGGCAGAACGAACACTACAACTTGAGGCGGGCCGGATTTTAGCACGCGCCTTTATGAGAACGGAGGAGTTCCATGAACAGAACGTTACTGCGCGAACAGCTCACACAATTTCTAAATGAGGATATCGGATTTGGAGACGCCTCGAGCGCGCTCATCGACCCGATCGACGTGGCGACAGCCGTCGTCACCGCCAAGGCGGACGGGGTCTTCGCCGGTGTTGACGTCGTGATGGAACTCGCGGCGATGCAGCGGCTCGTCGTCGAACAGTGCCGTGACGATGGGACGGACTTGAAAAAAGGGGACGTCATGTTCGCTTTGCGCGGTAAGACGCGGACGATCCTCGAGACGGAACGGATACTGCTCAACCTCGTGCAACATATGTGCGGCATCGCCACGCTGACAAGGCGCTGCGTCGAGGCGCTTGCCGACCCATCGATCCGGGTCACCGACACGCGGAAGACGACGCCGGGACTGCGGATGCTTGAAAAATACGCCGTTCGATGTGGTGGGGGGTACAACCATCGGCTGCGTCTCGACGATGCCGTCATGATCAAAGACAACCATATTGCGGCACTCGGGGGCATCACGCGGGCCATCGAAACGGCGAGAGCTCAAAACGGGCACACGACACCGATCGAAGTCGAGGTCGAGACGATCGAGCAGTTGCGTGAGGCGATCGCGGCAAGTCCTGACATCATCATGCTCGATAACCGGTCACCGGAAGAATTGAAGGCGTGGGTTGTGCTCGTGCCGTCCCACATCACGACGGAAGCGTCGGGCGGGATCACCGTCGACACGATCGCTGCCTACCGCGGGACGGGCGTCGACGTCATCTCGATCGGACAGTTGACGCATTCGGTGACGGCGCTCGATTGCAGCTTAAATCTTAAAGGAGGGGTCAAACATGCAGTTACTCGGAACGATGCCAGCGCAATACGCTAATATGACGATCGAACAGATGGAAGCGCGGATCGAAGCCATTAAAGCACGGCTCGGCAGCCGGCTGTTTCTACCGGCACATCACTATCAAAAGGATGAGGTCGTCCAGTTCGCGGACGCGACCGGAGATTCGCTCCAGCTCGCACGACTCGCCGAACAAATGAATGGGGCCGAATTTATCGTCTTTTGCGGCGTCCATTTCATGGCCGAGACGGCCGACATGCTGACACGCGACGACCAACTCGTCATCTTGCCGGACATGCGGGCCGGTTGCTCGATGGCGGATATGGCCGATATCGACCAGACCGAGATTGCTTGGGAGGAATTGACCGACTTGTTCGGTGACGACATCATCCCGATCACGTACGTCAATTCGACGGCAGCCATCAAGGCGTTCGTCGGAAAGAACGGCGGCGCGACTGTCACGTCGTCAAACGCACACGACATCGTCCGTTGGGCGCTCGAGACTGGCGAACGGACGATGTTCTTACCAGATCAACACTTAGGGCGCAACACGGCGTTTGATCTCGGTGTACCGCTGGCGGCGATGGCCGTCTGGGACCCGCTTCGTGAGCGTCTCGACTACGAGGGCGACATCGAAGACGTACGGGTCATCCTCTGGAAAGGGCATTGTTCGGTCCACGAGAAGTTCAATGTCGCCCAAATCGAGGCGTTGCGGAAGCATGACCCGGAACGACGCATCATCGTCCATCCCGAGTGTACGTTTGACGTCGTGCGGGCGGCGGACGAGGCCGGGTCGACGTCGTATATCATCGACCAGATCGAGGCGAGCGCTCCGGGGACGAAGTGGGCCGTCGGGACGGAGATGAACTTGGTCAATCGACTAGCAATGACGCATCCCGAGCAAGACATCGTCTCCCTCAACCCGTACATGTGTCCGTGTCTGACGATGAACCGCATCGATTTGCCGCATCTGTTGTGGGCGCTCGAGTCGCTCGAGACGGATCCGGTCAACATCATTCGTGTCGATGAGGAAACGACGAAATGGGCAACGCTCGCCCTCGAGCGGATGTTAGCGAGATAACGGACAGGCGATCGCCTGTCCTTTTTTCACGGCGTTTTCTATGGTACAATGAATGCAGTTTTCCTATGAAGAGGAGATAACAAAGTGATTGAATTCGTAAAAGGATCCGTCGCCTACGTGTGTGCGGAATATATAACGTTGGATGTTTCGGGCGTCGGCTACAAAGTACATGTGCCTAACCCGTTTTTTTATCGTGAACAAGACGAACATGTAATCGTGTTTACGCACCATTACGTCAGAGAAGATCAACAGACGCTGTACGGTTTCCGGTCACGCCGGGAGCGCGAACTGTTCAATAAACTGCTCGGCGTCAACGGCATCGGACCGAAAGGCGCGCTCGCCATCGTCGCCTCGGGCGACATGGACGCGTTGATTGACGCGATCGAGACCGAGAACGAGAAGTACTTGATGAAGTTCCCGGGCGTCGGCAAGAAGACGGCCAAACAAATGGCGCTCGATTTAAAAGGGAAGTTGTCAGAGCTCGCACCGGACTATGTGCCGAACACAGGCCTGTTCGCACAAGGCTCGTCAGAACTTGACGAAGCGTGTGAAGCGCTCGCCGCCCTCGGTTATTCGGAACGTGAGATCACACGTGTCCGCAAAGAACTGAATTCAGAAATATTGACGACAGACGCTTACATAAAGCGCGCCCTGCAATTGTTGTTGAAATAAGGAGGAACCTATGGACGAACGATTGTTGTCACAATCCCACCAACAGTATGAAGACTCTGAAGAGTGGAGCCTGCGTCCGCAACGGTTCGAGCAGTATATCGGACAAGAGAAGGCGAAAGGGAACTTATCCGTCTTTATCCAAGCGGCAAAAATGCGAAGCGAGACGCTCGACCACGTCCTCCTTTACGGGCCACCTGGTCTAGGGAAGACGACGCTCGCACAAATTATCGCCAACGAGATGGGTGTCGGCATCAAGACGACAGCCGGTCCCGCCATCGAACGCCCAGGTGACTTAGCAGCGATCCTGTCGACGCTCGAGCCGGGGGACGTCCTGTTTATTGACGAGATCCATCGGCTCAGCCGGACGATTGAAGAGATCCTGTATCCGGCGATGGAAGACTATTGCCTTGATATCGTCTACGGACAAGGCGAGATGGCGCGCAGCGTCCGCATCGACTTGCCACCGTTCACGCTCGTCGGCGCGACGACACGGGCCGGCATGTTGTCGGCCCCGCTCCGTGACCGTTTCGGGGTGACGCTCAAGCTCGAGTATTACGAAGCGCACGAACTCGCGGCCATCGTCAGCCGGACGGCCCAACTGTTCCGACTGTCGATCTCACCGGAAGCGAGCGGCGCGATCGCCAAACGCGCGCGCGGGACGCCACGGATCGCCAACCGGCTGTTGCGTCGGGTCCGCGACTTCGCGCAAGTGGAAGGGACGAAAGAAATCGATCCAGCCATGGCATCGAGTGCGCTCGATCGCCTGCACGTCGACGCCCTCGGGCTCGACGAGGTCGATCATCGGCTCTTGCGGGCCATGGTCGAACGGTTCGGCGGTGGTCCGGTCGGGCTCGAGACGCTCGCCGCGACAATCGGTGAAGACGCCCAGACGATCGAGGACGTCTACGAACCATACTTGTTACAACAAGGCTTCCTCCAGCGGACACCGCGAGGACGCATGATCACACAATACGCTAAGACGCATTTTGGATACGAAGAGGAGTAAATGATGCAAGATATTCAATTGAACGTAAACGACTATGATTTTGACTTGCCAGAAGAACTGATCGCCCAAGTCCCGCTCCTTGATCGGACGAGCTCACGTTTGCTCGTCCTCGACCGGGACACAGGTGACATCGAGCACCGCCACTTCCGTGACGTGCTCGACTATTTACAAGCAGGCGACGCGCTCGTCATCAACGATTCACGTGTCTTGCCGGCCCGTCTGTTCGGGGCGAAGCAAGAGACGGGCGGAAAAGTCGAGCTGCTGCTCTTGAAGCAGACCGAAGATGACGTCTGGGAAGCGCTCGTCAAACCGGCGAAGAAAGTCCGCGTCGGCGCCATCGTCGAATTCGGGAACGGGTTGCTCCGGGCCGAATGCGTCGAAGAGCTCCCGGAAGGCGGACGCCGCTTCAAGTTCGAGTATGACGGGATCTTCTATGAGATTTTAGACGAGCTCGGTACGATGCCGCTCCCGCCTTACATCCGCGAACAGCTTGACGATCAAGACCGCTACCAGACCGTCTACGCCCGCGAACGCGGCAGTGCGGCCGCACCGACGGCAGGTCTTCATTTCACAGAAGAATTGCTCGAGGCTGCCCAGGCGAAAGGGGTCAACTTGATCCCGCTCACGCTTCACGTCGGGCTCGGGACGTTCCGCCCGGTCACGGCCGATACGATCGAAGAGCATACGATGCATAGCGAGTACTTTGAACTGTCCGAGCAATCGGCACGGGCGCTCCGTGACGTCCGCGCGAGCGGCGGCCGCGTCTTCGCGGTCGGGACGACGTCGACACGGACGCTCGAGACGATCATGCGCGATCACGGGGATTTCGTCGAGTCATCGGGCTGGACGGACATCTTTATTTACCCGGGCGTCGAGTTGAAGGCGATCGATGGACTGATCACGAACTTCCATCTGCCGAAGTCAACGCTCGTCATGCTCGTCTCGGCGTTCGCGTCACGCGACATCATCTTACACGCCTACCGGACCGCGGTGGAAAACGAATACCGCTTCTTCAGCTTTGGGGACGCGATGCTCATTACGAGGAAGGAAGAAAACAAATGACCAAACATGCAGTCACATACGAACACATCCATACGTGTAAACAATCAGGAGCGCGGCACGGGATCGTCCATACGCCGCACGGCTCGTTCGAGACGCCTGTCTTCATGCCGGTCGGCACGCAGGCGAGCGTCAAGACGATGGCACCTGAACAAGTGAAAGCGATGGGTGCGAACATCATCTTATCGAACACGTACCACCTATGGATTCGTCCCGGACATGAAGTCGTCAAGCAAGCGGGCGGACTTCACAAGTTCATGAACTGGGACGGCGCGATCTTGACGGACTCAGGCGGCTTCCAAGTGTTCTCACTCGCTGACCTGCGTAACATTCAAGAAGAAGGCGTCCATTTCCGTAACCATTTGAACGGGGACAAGTTGTTCTTGTCGCCAGAGAAGGCGATGGAAATCCAAAACGCGCTCGGTGCGGACATCATGATGGCGTTCGATGAGTGCCCGCCGTTCCCGGCGACGCATGAATACATGAAGAAGTCGGTCGAGCGGACGAGCCGTTGGGCCGAACGTTGCCTCGCGGCGCACGAACGTCCGGAGGACCAAGCGCTGTTCGGCATCATCCAAGGTGGCGAGTACGAAGACCTTCGCCGTCAGAGCGCCGAAGACCTCGTCTCACTCGATTTCCCGGGTTATGCGGTCGGCGGTTTGTCAGTCGGCGAACCGAAAGACGTCATGTATCGGGCGCTCGAGTTCACGACACCGTTCATGCCGGAAGATAAGCCGCGCTACTTGATGGGCGTCGGATCACCGGATGCGTTGATCGAAGGTTCGATTCGCGGGATCGACATGTTCGACTGCGTCTTGCCGACACGGATCGCCCGTAACGGCACGCTCATGACGTCTAAAGGTCGCGTGACGATCAAACACGCCAAACATAAGACGGACTTTGGCCCGATCGATGAGAAGTGCGATTGCTATACGTGTAAGAACTATTCACGGGCCTACGTGCACCATTTGATCCGTGCCGATGAGATGTTCGGTCTCCACCTTTGCTCGACGCATAACCTTCATTTCCTCGTGAATTTGATGGAACAAGTCCGTCAAGCGATCCGCGAAGACCGTCTGCTCGATTTCAAAGAAGAGTACTTCGAAGAATATGGATATAACAAACCGAACGCCAAGAATTTCTAATTCTCTGACAGCGATTATGTGACAACGAATCGGTTTCACGGTATAATGAACCTGATATTGAAGGAAAGGGTGAATTCTACAAATGGAAACTCTCGTAGCACTATTACCGATGATCCTTATTTTCGTCGTGTTCTACTTCTTGTTGATCCGTCCACAGACGAAGCGACAAAAGCAAGTACAAACGATGCAAAATGCGCTTGAGCGTGGCGATCATGTCGTGACGATTGGCGGCCTTCACGGTGTCGTCCATCAGATCGAAGACACAGAAGTCACATTGAAATGCGACCAAGCACTTCTCAAGTTCAATCGCAGTGCGATTGCTGAAGTGACGAAAAAAGGAAACTCTTCATTCGCTGAGTAAGCAAATGACGCCTGACCAGTATATGGTCAGGCGTTTTTTCGTGCGGGTAATAGGCGAGGGAGGATACGACGAGCCCCTTCTTGACCGCCGTAGATGGCACGAGCGAACGGACCGACGATCAAGTCGGCGTAAGCGCCAGTCATGTAGAAGTTGTCCGTCCAAGCGAGTGAGGCATCGAGTACCGGTGTGCCACACGGGGTGAGCGGTAAGTCGAGTTGCTCCATGAGCGGCCGTAAAAACGTCTCTTTCGGATGGAGCGGGCGGATCCCCGTGCAGCAGACGATCTCGTCAGACGGCAACGCAATCCCATCGACGACTAACTGGTCACCGTCACGGACCGCTTCTCCAATGATGTGCCGGATTTCACCAAGTTGCACGAGCCGCTTCACTTTCAAGACGAGGTCGTTCGGGGATGTCCCCGGCTTTCGTTCTTGCTTGACGAAGTCACGTTTCTCAATCCAATTTTCTTCCAACTGATGAAAAGCGCGTAACCCCTTTGGACCCATAAAACTGCGGTCGGCGTCGAACTGGCTCACCTCGAGCGGGCGCTTCGTCACGAGCGTGACGTCATGGCCTTTACTATGACGCGATACCGTATAATGTAACGCCGTGATCCCGCCGCCGACGACGGTAACGTTCGATTGTTCCGGCTGATCGTTAGCTGAAAAGACGTGTCGGCATGTCGGGATGTCCGCAAAGCCCGGTAGATGCATCGAGCTCGATTGACCGGTCGAAACGATGACCGTCTCGGCGGTAATCCGTCGAGTTGATGTCGTCACTTCGTAGACGTTGCCGGACCGTTTAATCGAGGAGACAGGTTGATTGCCTAAAAAGCGAGAACGAAGATTAAAGTCCGCAATCACTTGATCACAGTGATCGTTGAACAACGCTAAAGACGGTCGGCCGAACGTATCCTTGAAATGATGAGAGCCATAGTCGTTCGCCGCCGCGAACTGTTTCAACGCGTATGGATTAGACGATATATGATGGACGCGCGTCGAGCGCAAATGTGACATTTCAATATGAGCGGTTTGGGACTTCCAATTCTTGAGTAGTTGATCGTGAGCGTCAATTAGCAGAAGCTCTTCTAACGCACCGCCTTGTTCTAAATAAGATACAGCGAGGGTCATACCGTGAACGCCGGCGCCGATGATTAATACCCGTGTTGACAGATCAGTCATGCTTCCACCTCTTAAATAGTAATAGTTACGATTTGTATCATAGAGTAAGTGTCTGCTTTTTGTCAAACTTCGTCAATCTGTCGAATCATCGACCTCATTTCCAAAAATCAAATTGATTAGTGAAAACGTTTGCATTAATGTCAAGTTGAGAAGAAATTGGAAATGAGGAAACGGACATGGACGTTAAACGATTATTACAACCAATCAAAAATTGGCAAGGTTGGGCTCGCGTCAAACAAACGAAAGGCCGTTCATTGATGCGACGGAAGATGGCGATCGCGCTCGTGCCGACAATCATTGCCTTGCTCCTCGTCGGTGCGCTCGGTTCTTATCAATTGCAAAAGGCTACTGCTGAGTACGATCGGGTGTTGAACGAAGGTCTCCGTGACATGTTGATCGCCGAAGATTTGGCGTTGACCGTCACTGATGCCGAGCGCTACTTGAATTATTATTTACTCGTCTCGAACCCGAAGACGCTGATCAGTTTAGAAGCGTCGCAACAAAAGCGCGACGAATTGATGGACGCCCTCAATGCGTCTTCATCTGACGACAAAGTGCTCAACTGGCTTGGGGATCTAGAGAAGTTTAATCAACTGCTCGACACTGAGATGGCACGTGCCATCGAACTGCGCCAACAACAAGATGAGATCGGGTACAAGACGGTACTCAACACGAGCGTGACCCCGACGACCGATCGGGTCCGGATGACGGTCACCGATCTCGTCGCTCATCAAGCGGAGATGTTGGACGAAGAGACGGCGGCGGTACAAGCAAACGCTGGCACCTCGATCGTCTGGATGATCATCATCAGTATCATCGGTGTCGCCATCGGGCTATTGTCGCTCTATGCGCTCCAAAAACTGTTCTTAACACCGATCAACCGTCTCGTCCGTGAAGCACGAGTCGTCGCGGAAGGAGATTTGACCGGGGAAGACATCGTCGTCAAATCGAATGATGAGCTTGGTGATCTCGTGACGGCTTTTAACGAGATGAAACGCAACCTCGTCGGGTTGATCCGCCAGGTCGGCGCGGCCTCGGATAAAGTGACGGCGTATTCGGAAGAGCTATACGCGAGCACGGACCATGTCGCGACGACGACCCAAGGCGTGGCTGGACTGTTCGAAGACATGAATATCGCGGCCCAAGTGTCGGCCAAGCGCGCCGAGGAAGGGACGTCTGGCGTCAATCAGGCCGTCACCGGCTTGAATCAAATCGCTGCCGCCTCCCAAGGTGTGAATGAACAGACGATTCATACACTTGAGGCTGCGAGCGGCGGACTTGAGACGATTCAGTTGGCCGAGAGTCAGATGCAAGAAATTCAACGGGCCAACGATTTGACCCAACAGATGGTCGAACGTCTTTCGAACCAATCGCTTGAGATTGAAAAGATTACCCGGTCGATCACGGCCATCACCGAACAGACGAACTTGCTCGCTTTGAACGCCGCCATCGAGGCAGCGCGGGCTGGCGAGCATGGAAAAGGATTCGCGGTCGTCGCCGCCGAAGTCCGAAAACTCGCCGAAGAGTCGAAACAATCGGCTAAGCAGATTCAAGCGGTCGTTGTCGATATCCAACGGGACACGAAACAAGTTGAGGCGGCGTTTGACGTGACGAGCGGGCATGTGACGAACGGCGTCGCCCAAATGGGTGAAGTCGCCGGGGCGTTCCGTGAAATCGTGTCGGTCATTCAAGAGACATCGCGTCAGATGAGTGAAATTGCCGCAGCGACAGAGGAAGTCAGTGCGAATACGACCGAAGTCGCGGTCTCGGTCGAGGACATGTCGACGAACGCGGTTTCGACGCAACGCAGTGTCGAAGAAGCGGGGGCGAACGTGGAAGAACAGCTCGCCGCGATTCAAGAAATCAATGGCATCGCCGAGACGATGAGCCATATGTCGGTTGAGTTGAAAGATCTCGTCCATTTGTTCAAGACTTCTACACCGCATTGAAAAGGGGTTTAAGTGTGGACAATACGAGCGATTTAATCGGGATATTAGTAGACAAGACAGCAAGTGATGCAGAAAGAGACGATGCTGCTATCGATTTGGGTTTTATTTCAAAAAACGAAGCAGTAGAGATTGCATTGTTGACCGTCGCAAATGATGAAGGCACGGATGAGATGATTCGAGCAAGTTGTGGAGAATCTTTAGCACAAATTTGGATTGAAAATAATGTATTAAACCTTAAAAACATTTCATTGCTGACAGGAATCGCTTTTTTTGAAGCGCTAGAAATTTTTAAGAAGAAAAACTCTGAATGATGAGTAGAGAACAAAATCATCTTAAGTGAACTACTATCTATGAAATGAAAAGAGGTCATTGAGACGGATAATCCGTTTCAACGACCTCTTTATTGATAGGTGCATAGATTGACACATGTCTTCGTTACATTAAAAGGACGAGGCTCGCTGCCATGACCATCATTCCGGCGACCATGCCGTAAATCGAGTGATGGGCCCGGCCGTATTCACGGGCGGCCGGTAACAGTTCGTCGAGCGAGATGAATACCATGATTCCGCCGACGGCTGCGAACAACAAACCGAAGATCGTATCGTTCAAGAATGGCATCAAAATCAAGAAGCCGACGATGGCACCGACCGGTTCCGCTAGACCTGACAGGAACGAGAGTTTTAACGCTTTCTTCCGCGAGCCGGTCGCGTAGTAAATCGGCACCGACACGGCAATCCCTTCCGGAATATTGTGCAAGGCGATGGCAATCGCGATGGCGATACCGACGGCCGGATCATCGAGCGCGGAGATGAACGTGGCCAGTCCTTCAGGGAAGTTATGAATCGTGATGGCGAGCGCCATGAACAGACCCATTTTGTGAAGCCGTTGCTTCGTCTCCTGATTTAGCGGAGCGGGCTCATCCTTAGTTGCGGTCGTGGCTAGTTCTTGAGACGATGGGTCGTTTTGCATCGTCTCGACGAACTTGACTTCATGCGGGTTTTCAGGGGAAGGGATCAACTTATCGATTAACGCGATCAGGAGCATCCCCCCAAAAAATGCGAGCACGGTATAAATTGTGCCGGCCTTTTCCCCGTGGGCACCGACGAGTTCGACAAGCGCTTTCGGGAAGATCTCAATGAACGAGACGTAAATCATGACCCCAGCCGAGAAGCCGAGCGAGATTGACAGAAAGGCTGTGTTGGTCCGCTTCGCGAAGAAGGCGATCATGCTTCCAATCCCGGTCGCGAGCCCAGCGAATAGTGTCAACAAAAAGGCGAAAATAATTGTACTATCCATTGTAGAGGACTCCTTTGCAAACGTAATATATTTTCGATAATCATAGCATAACGTAAGTTTTGCCCTAACGCAACTTTTAGTCGTTCGGGCAAAAAAACCAGAAAATATCGAGGGTGGTGTTACAATTTTAGGAAAATGATTGATAAATGTTTAGAATATTTGTAATGTTAACGGGAGAAGTTTTATATAGAACACGTATCTAGAAAGGAAATAGCCGTATGTACAAAAAAGGGAATATCGCGATTTTTGCGGTCATCATGATCGCGACGATCTTGCTCGCCGTCTTCACGACGCCATGGGTCGTCAAGAACACGAACCTTGGACTCGACTTAAAAGGCGGGTTTGAAGTGCTGTACGAAGTCCAGCCGCTCGAGGACGGCGATGTCATCGACCAATCAGCGATGAATGCAACGGTTCGCGCTATCAACAACCGCGTCAACGTCTTAGGTGTCTCTGAACCGGATATCCGGATTGAAGACGAGAATCGCATCCGCGTCCAACTCGCAGGCGTATCGAACCAGAACGATGCGCGGGAAGTGCTGTCATCGACAGCACAACTCACGTTCCGTGATATCGATGACAACGTCTTGCTCGACGGGAAAGACCTCGCACCGCGAGGCGCTGCCATCAGTTATGACCAACAAGGAAACCCGGTCGTCGAGTTGACGCTCCAGTCAGCCGATAAGTTCGGCGAAGTGACGTCGCAAATCGCACAGCGTCCGGCGCCGGAGAACCGTCTCGTCATCTGGTTAGACTTTGAAGAAGGCGATTCATATGAAGAAGAGATTCAAAAGGAGAACTCGAAAATCGTCTCAGATGCTTCGGTCACTGGACCAATTCTATCTGACAAAGCGATCATCTCGGGCGGTGACATCGATGCCGAGAGCGGACAACGCTTAGCCGACATTTTGAACGCCGGGGCGCTTCCAGTCAAGCTTGAAGAGATTTACTCGACGTCGGTATCGGCCCAGTTCGGACAAGACGCGCTTGATAAGACCGTCTTTGCTTCGCTCATCGGGATTGCAGCTGTCTTATTGTTCATGCTGTTCTTCTATCGTTTACCTGGACTTGTCTCGATCATTACGCTCGTCTTGTATATCAATTTGATCATGTTATTCTTTAATGGAATCAACGCCGTCTTGACGTTGCCAGGGATTGCCGCTCTCGTCCTCGGGGTTGGTATGGCAGTTGACGCGAACATCATCACGGCCGAGCGGATTAAAGACGAGCTTCGTTCAGGCAAGTCGGTACTGTCGGCGTTCCGCGCCGGTAACCGCCGTTCGCTCAGTACGATCATCGATGCCAACTTGACGACGCTCATCTCAGCCGCTGTGTTGTTCTACTTCGGGACAAGCTCGGTCCGAGGGTTCGCCATCATGCTCATGATCTCAATTGCGATGACGTTCATCTCGAACGTCTTCATCTCACGTTATTTGATGCACCTCCTCGTCGCTAGTCGCTTGTTCGACAAACGTAAAGGCTGGTTTGGTGTGAAGGAGAGTGAAATCCGTGAACTTTAAGCTCACTGAATTAAACTATGTGAAACATATGCGCACGCTGTTCATCATCTCGTGTGCCGTCGTTATCATCGGTCTCGGTATTTTGTTCTTCCGAGGGTTAAACCTTGGAATCGACTTCGCGTCAGGGACGCGTGTCGAAGTGCAGACGGAGACACAAGTGTCACAACAAGAACTTGAAGCCGCCTTTACCGAAGCGGGCGTCGACGAGTCGATTTCTTCGATTCAGTACGCCGATGGAGGGGCGCTCGCGAACGTGACGTTCGTCGGTCAGCTCGGCCAGGATGAAGTCGCTTCAGTCAAGACTGTATTCACGGAAACGTTTGGAAGTGATCCGAATATTAGTACCGTTTCAGCCGAAGTCGGCCGCGACATCGCCCGTAACGCCATCTATGCGGTCGCTCTCGCGTCGCTCGGGATCATTCTCTACATCACGTTCCGGTTCCAATTCTCGTATGCGGTCGCGACCGTCGTCGCGATGTTGCATGATGCGTTCTTCATGATCGTCGCGTTCTCGATTTTTGGGATCGAAGTCAACTTGTACTTCGTCGCTGCGATCTTGACGATCATCGGGTACTCGGTCAACGATACGATCGTCACGTTCGACCGATTGCGCGAGAATATTCAAGCGTACGAAAAAGAGCGGAAGATCAAGTCGATGGACGTATACCGCGACATCGTCAACACGTCGATTCAAGAGACGATCGTCCGTTCGGTCAACACCGTCATCACCGTGCTCGTGACGGCGCTCGCTTTGTACATCTTCGGAGCCGAATCGATTCGCGGCTTCGCGGTCGCACTTCTCATCGGACTTGTCATGGGGATGTACTCGTCGCTCTTCATCGCGTCATACCTCTGGCTCATGCTCAAAAAATTAACGATCAATAAAAAGAAACAAGCCACACCCGCCCCTGAGGCGTGATGACAAGGTCTTCCGATTCGTTCGGAGGACCTTTTTCATATGTCAAGACGGCAAAACACGTCTCTGTTCTGATATAATCAACAGTTGATTGGAGTGAAGGATATGTATCATGCAAAGAAACGGTGGGTGTATCCGGAGACGGATGCGACCGCGATCGAACAACTACAGACAGAACTAAATATATCGGAACAACTCGCGACGTTGCTCACGCAACGGGGCCATCGAGAGCCTGACGCAGCGAAGGCGTTCCTCCAGATCGAGGACGAACTCGAGTTCCACGACCCGAACTTGTTCGAGCAGATGCCGAAAGTCGTCGAACGCCTGAAGCGAGCGGCTGACGAAGGCGAGATGGTGCTCATCTACGGGGATTACGACGTCGATGGGGTCAGTGCCTCGGCCGTCATGTGGCATGCGTTGACTGAGATCGGGGTCATGGCCGAGTGCTATATCCCGAACCGGTTCACGGAAGGATACGGGCCGAACAAAGAAGCGTTCAGTTGGGCGGCAAGTGAAGGGTTCACGCTCGTCATCACGGTCGACTGCGGGATCTCGGGGATCGAAGAAGCGGCGCTGTTGAAAGAACTGAACGTCGACTTGATCATCACCGACCACCACGAGCCGAAAGCGACGCTACCTGACGCGTTTGCGATCATTCATCCACACATCGATCCGTCGTATCCATACGACAAGCTCGCCGGAGCCGGAGTCGCCCTTAAAGTGGCACACGCCGTGCTCGGGCGGATGCCTGACGAGCTGCTCGACTTGGCTGTCCTCGGGACAATCGCCGATCTCGTCCCGCTCGACGGAGAAAACCGTCTGCTCGCGAAGCTTGGTCTAAAGGCGCTCGATGAATCGAAGCGGCCCGGGATTTTAGCGCTGCGCGAAGTGTGTGCCTTGACGGACAGCACGCTCAACGAAGAGTCGGTCGGGTTCGCGTTCGGTCCCCGCATCAATGCGGCCGGACGACTTGACTCGGCGATGCCAGCCCTCCAGATGCTGCTCGCCGAAAGTGTCGAAGAAGCACTCGTCTTAGCGAATCAACTCGATAAACAAAACAAAGAGCGTCAAGACATCGTCAAGACGATCGCGAAAGAAGCGACCGAACTCGTCGAAGCATCGATGACGGACGACCGTGTCCTCGTCGTCGCGAGCGAACGTTGGAATCCGGGCGTCGTCGGAATCGTCGCCTCACGTCTCGTCGAGGCGTACTATCGACCGGTCATCCTGCTCTGCCACGATCCGAAGACGGGGAAAGCTAAGGGTTCGGGCCGCTCGATCGATGGTTTTGACTTATTTAAAGAGCTTTCTAAAAACGAAGATATTCTCCCGCACTTCGGAGGACACCCGGCAGCGGCCGGGATGACGCTCATGTCAGAGAATGTGGCTGAGCTGAGACGACGCTTGAACGAGCAAGCGGAATCGATTCCGGACGAGACGTTCGTCGCCCGCGTGAACGTCGATTTGAAGCTCGACGTCAGTGACGTATCGCTCGACTTGATCGCAGAAATCGGCAAGCTCGCCCCGTTTGGGATGGGCAACCCGTCACCGCGGGTCGTCGTCGCGGACGCGAAACTGCGCGATATCCGTCAAATCGGGCGCGACAACACGCACCTTAAAGTCCAGCTTGCTGGAGACAAGCGCGAACTCGACGGCATCGGCTTCGGGTTCGGTCACGTCGTCTCGGAAATCTCGAAGATGGCACACATCTCGGTCATGGGGAGTCTCCAAGTGAACGAATGGAACGGGATGCGCAAGCCGCAACTCATGATTCAAGACATCCGTGTCGATGGGTTCCAAGTGTTCGATTATCGAGGCAAGAAAAACTCGATTGATGAATTGAGACAGCTTCCGAGTGACGCGACATCGTACGTGTCGTTCAGAGGCGAGTCGAACGAGTTTTCCCTCCACGATTTCAAAACGCCGGTCAAACGGTTCGTCGTCTTGCTCGATTTACCGGACGACGAGACGGCGCTGTCCGACCTGCTCAACGAAGACGTCGAGCGCGTCTATTGCGCGTTCGGCCAAGCGGGTAATTCGTTTTTCGAGAAATTGCCGAGCCGGGAAGATTTCCGAACGTATTACGTCCATATGGCCACGTGCGAACGGAAACACCTGCGTGAAAACTTGATTCGTTTGTCAATCGAACGAAAATGGACAAAAAATACGATTCAATTTATGCATCAAGTATTCTCTGAACTCGAATTTCTTGTTACAATGGAAGACGGACTGCCTGGAGTGAATCCAGAAGCACCGAAACGTGATTTGACCGAAGCGCCTTGTTACAAACGTCGCGTCGGACGAGAACAACTCGAAGAACGTTTCGTCTATGCGTCGTTGGCAGAGCTGAAAGAGCGGTTACAATCATTGCGATCGAACAAGATGCAGGAGGCTTACACATAAAATGGATTTCAAACAGCATATTAAAGAAGTAGCGGATTACCCGAAAGAAGGGATCAGCTTTAAAGACATCACGTCGCTTATGCAAGACGGACCTGCCTATAAGAAAGCGGTCGACGAATTGATCGTCTACGCGCAGGAACGTGGCGCTGAACTCATCGCCGGACCAGAAGCACGCGGATTCGTCGTCGGATGCCCGGCGGCTTACGCCCTCGAACTCGGCTTCGTCCCGGTACGTAAAGAAGGCAAGTTACCGCGCGAGACGGTTCGCGTATCGTACGGTCTTGAATACGGCACGGACATTTTGACGATGCACAAAGATTCAATCAAGCCAGGTCAGCAAGTCGTCATCCTCGACGATTTACTGGCGACGGGTGGCACGATCGAAGCGACGATCAAAATGATCGAACAACTCGGTGGTGTCGTTGCTGGAATCGGGTTCTTAATCGAACTCGACGGCCTCGGTGGACGCGAACGTCTCGAAGGATACGACGTGTTCTCACTCATCCGCTACGAAGACTGAGGAAACGGGAAGCTCATGCTTCCCGTTTTTTGAATAGTTTTTGAGGAAAACAACCTACAACCTTTGACAGGTCGTCAGATTTTTTTGATAATGGTAATAAAAAATAGAACAACTTGAACGCAAACTACTACCATGCTGCGACGAATCCGAGACGTTGGGAGCGGTAAGAAAAAGGGTGTCGAATGTTATGACCAAAAAACAAATCGTAAGTATTGAGGATCTTCTCGACGCGCTCGGGAAGTATATGGATGAGCATGATGTTGCCGAAGTGAAACGCGCTTACGAATACGCAAAACTTCATCATACCGGTCAGTTCAGACGTTCAGGTGAACCCTACATCCTGCACCCGGTACAAGTGGCCGGTATTCTCGTCGACATCGGCTTAGATGCGACGACGATTGTCGGTGCCTTGTTGCACGACGTTGTCGAGGACACGGATGTCACGCTCAAAGAACTGACTGACGAATTTGGGGTTGAAGTCGCCATGCTTGTCGATGGTGTGACGAAGCTTGGGAAGATCAAATATAAGTCGAAGAAAGAAGAACTCGCGGAGAATCACCGTAAGATGATTATCGCGATGGCTGAAGACGTGCGTGTCATCTTGATCAAACTCGCCGACCGCTTGCACAACATGCGGACGTTGCAGCATATGCCAAAAGAGAAGCAAGTCCAAAAAGCCGAGGAGACGCTTGAAATCTTTGCGCCGCTCGCGCACCGAATGGGGATCTCGACGATCAAGTGGGAGCTCGAAGATATTTCGTTACGCTATATCAACCCGCAGCAATACTATAAGATCGTCTCGATGATGAAACAGAAACGGACAGAGCGTGAAGCGCTCGTCACGTCGGTCATCACTGAAGTGAACGCCGTGCTCGATGAAGTGAGTATTGAAGCCGATGTCAACGGTCGACCGAAACATATTTACTCGATTTACAATAAGATCGTGAAACATAATAAAGAGTTCAATGAAATTTACGACTTGATGGCGGTCCGGATCATCGTCGATTCGATCCGTGATTGCTACGCTGTCCTCGGGATCATTCATACGCAGTACAAGCCGATGCCGGGTCGTTTCAAGGACTATATCGCCATGCCGAAACCGAACATGTATCAATCGCTTCACACGACGGTGATCGGACCGAAGGGTGAGCCGCTCGAGGTGCAGATCCGGACGAAGGACATGCACTTCATCGCCGAGTTCGGGATTGCCGCGCACTGGGCTTATAAAGAAGGCAAAAACGTCGCGACGAACGGGTTCGATGAAAAGATCGCCCATCTTCGTGAAATTTTAGAGCTGCAAAAAGATACGACCGACGCCGAAGAGTTCATGGAGTCGCTCAAAGTCGACTTCTTCAGCGACATGTTGTACGTCTTTACGCCGAAAGGTGACGTGTTTGAGTTGCCGAAAGGCTCGGTCCCGATCGACTATGCGTACCGCATCCATACCGAGATCGGTCATCGGATGACCGGTGCGAAAGTGAACGGACGCATGGTGCCGCTCGACCATAAACTCGAGACGGGTGACATCATCGAGATCATCACGTCGAAACATAGTTATGGACCGAGCAAGGACTGGCTCAAACTCGCCGTCTCGAGTCAGGCGAAGAATAAGATCCGCCAATGGTTCAAACGCCAACAACGTGAAGAGAACGTCGAGAAAGGCAAAGAACTCGTCGATGTCGAGATCAAGAAGCTCGGCTTCGAACCGAAAGAAGTCATCGATGACCAGTCGATCAGCATCGTCGTCGAGAAGTTCAACTTCGGGAACGAAGAAGAGATGTACGCCGCCGTCGGCTATCACGGCATCACCGCGGCCCAAGTCGCGCACAAGTTGACGGAGAAGCAACGGAAAGAGCCGAAACTCGAACTGTCTGACGCGATCAACGAACTAAAAGTCAGCCAGTCACCGAAGAAGAAGACGGCCGAGGCCGGCGTCTCGGTCAAAGGGATCGACAATATGCTCATCCGGATGAGCCGGTGCTGTAACCCGGTGCCGGGCGACGAAATCGTCGGATATATCACCCGCGGTCGCGGCGTCTCGATCCACCGGAAAGACTGCTTGAACATCATCAACGAGCAACACCCGGAACGCCTCTTGACCGTCGAGTGGGAAGCGGGCCAGGCGAAAGAGAAGAACTACAACGTCGATATCGAGATCACCGGTTATGACCGGTCGGGACTGTTGAACGACGTGCTCCAAGCCGTCTCAGCGACGAACACGAACATCATCGCCGTCAGCGGGCGTGGGGACCAAAACAAACAAGCCCGCATCTCGATGACGATCTCGATTCCGAACGTGAACCATTTGCAAAAAGTCGTCGACCGGATCAAACAGATCTCGGACGTATACTCGGTCAGCCGAGTCATGATGACGTGACGAAAGGAAGATTTTAAGTGCGTGTATTGTTGCAACGAGTGAAGGAAGCATCTGTCAAAGTCGATGAACAGACGGTCGGACAAATCGACGCCGGCTATCTGCTTCTCGTCGGGGTGACCCATGAGGATACCGAGCAGGAAGTGAACTGGCTCGCCGATAAAGTGGCGGGGCTCCGTGTGTTCGAAGACGCGGACGAGAAGATGAACTTGTCGATTCAAGACGTCGCCGGCAAAGTGTTGTCAGTGTCGCAGTTCACGCTGTACGGCGATACGTCGAAAGGCCGCCGTCCCGCGTTCACGCAGGCGGCGAAACCCGACATCGCCGAACGTCTTTACGAACAGTTCAACGACCGTTTGCGGACGCACGGACTCGTCGTCGAGACCGGAAAGTTCGGGGCGATGATGGACGTCGGGCTCGTCAACGACGGTCCGGTCACGCTCATGCTCGAAAAAAACGCTTGACAGAAGGCGCCAAAATTCGGCATCATGAACCATATAACCTAACACCTATGATAAAGAGAAGTACGGTCACCCCACCAGCAAAGAGAGCGATGCCGAGGCTGAAAGCATCGACTGGATGATGACCCGAACGACACTTTGGAGGTGCTTCCTTGAACGTTTAGTAGGGGAAGCCGTTTCATCGGGCGTTAACCGATTTCGAGTGGCAGAGTATCGATTTTGGCTCTGCAACGAGGGTGGTACCACGGGAAACTTTAACAGGCTCTCGTCCCTTTGCGGACGAGGGCCTTTTTGTATTCTAAGGAGGGAATTTTGATGAAAGCACCACGCGGTACACAAGACCTGCTCCCAGGCACGGTCGAGACGTGGCAGTATGTCGAAGACAAGTTACGCGACATTAGTGCCCGCTACAACTATAAAGAGATTCGCACACCGATTTTTGAAACGACGGACCTGTTCACACGCAGCGTCGGCGAGACGACGGACATCGTCCAAAAAGAGATGTTCACGCTCGTCAAAAAAGGCAAGGACGAGTACACGCTCCGTCCGGAAGGGACGGCCTCGGTCGTTCGCGCTTTCGTCACGAACAAACTGTTCGGCAGTCCCGATCAACCGACAAAGCTGTACTACATGGGACCGATGTTCCGTTACGAGCGTCCGCAAAAAGGCCGTTTCCGCCAATTGCACCAGTACGGTGTCGAGGCGATCGGCAGCAGTGACCCGGCCGTCGACGCCGAAGTGATCAGCCTCGCCTACACGATCTACAAATCGTTCGGCTTACAAAAAATCAAAGTCGTCGTCAACTCGCTCGGTGACGCGGAAAGCCGCAACGCCCACCGCGAAGCGCTCATCCGTCACTTCGAGCCGGTCCAAGACGAACTATGCCAAGACTGTCAGACGCGCCTGCACCAAAACCCGCTCCGCGTCCTCGACTGTAAAGTCGATCGCGATCACCCGGCGATGAAGTCGGCACCGTCGATCCTCGACTTTTTGAACGAAGAGTCGAAAGCGTATTTCGACAAAGTGCTCGAGCACTTGGACGCGCTCGGTGTCGCATACGTTGTCGACCCGACACTCGTCCGTGGCCTCGATTACTACACGCACACGGCGTTTGAGATCATGTCGGAAGCAGAAGGTTTCGGCGCTATCACGACGCTTTGCGGCGGTGGACGCTACAACGGTCTCGTCCAAGATATCGGCGGTCCGGATATGCCAGGTATCGGCTTCGGGATCGGGCTTGAACGGCTCATCCTCGCGCTCGAGAACGAGAACGTGCTTCCTGAGCTTGCGACCGGGCTTGATGTCTTCGTCGTCGCCCAAGGCGGAAAAGACGTCGAGACGACGGCGACGCGCCTGTTGCAACTCCTCCGCATGGAAGGGTTCAAAGCCGACCGCGATTACCTCGGACGTAAGTTCAAAGGACAATTCAAACAAGCCGACCGCTTAAATGCGGCATTCACCGTCATCCTCGGAGACGATGAAGTCGAACGCGGCTCGGCCTCGCTCAAAGTCATGGCAACTGGAGAACAAGTCGACGTGCCGCTCTCGGCCGTCGCAGACAAAATTCGTGAACTATCGGAAGGAGCAGGACAATGATCGGACGCACACATATGAACGGCCGCGTGACAGAGTCACTGATCGGCCAAGAAGTACAATTGAAAGGTTGGGTTCAAAAACGACGCGACCTCGGAGGACTCATCTTCATCGACCTTCGTGACCGCACAGGCATCGTCCAAGTCGTCGTGCGCCCTGAGAACGAAGCGGTGCACAAGCTCGCGGAATCAATCCGTAGCGAGTACGTCTTAGACATCAAAGGGACCGTCCTCGAACGTGAAAACAAAAACCCGAACATGCCGACAGGGAACATCGAAGTCATCGCTTCAGAGATCAATATCTTGAACGCGGCGAAGATGACACCGATCCCAATCGGCGACGAAGCGGAAAACGTCTCAGAAGACCTTCGCCTCAAATACCGTTACCTCGACCTGCGTCGTCCGGCACTCCAAGAGACGTTCCGTCTCCGCTCGAAGGCGTCGAACACGATCCGTAACTTCTTGACAGAAGAAGAGTTCCTCGAAGTCGAGACACCGATCTTGACGAAGTCGACACCGGAAGGCGCCCGTGACTACCTCGTCCCGAGCCGTGTCCACGGTGGCGAGTTCTACGCGCTCCCACAATCACCGCAGCTGTTCAAGCAACTCCTCATGGTGGCTGGGTTCGACCGTTACTTCCAAATCGCCCGCTGTTTCCGTGACGAAGACCTCCGGGCCGACCGTCAACCGGAATTCACACAAGTCGACATCGAGACGAGCTTCATGGACGTCGAAGACTTGATGGCGATGATGGAAGCGATGATGGGGCAAGTGATGGAAGCGACGCTCGGTCGCACAGACACACCGGCCAAGTTCGAGCGCATGACGCACGAGGAAGCGATGCGTCGCTTCGGTTCGGATAAGCCGGACACACGTTTCGGTCTCGAACTCATCGACGTCGCCGACGCTGTCACAGGCGCAGGCTTCAAAGTGTTCGATATGGCGCTCGAGTCGAACGGACACGTCAAAGCGATCAACGTCAAAGGCGAGGCCGACAAGTTCTCGCGTAAAGACATCGACAAGCTTCAAGAGTTCACGGCCGTCTACGGCGCGAAAGGCCTCGCTTGGCTTAAAGTGACGGCTGAAGGCTTGAATGGACCGATCGCGAAGTTCTTCGACGAGACGTACGCACAGAAGTTGATTGAAGCGACGAACGCGGAAGCGGGCGACCTGCTCTTGTTCGTGGCGGCAAAACCAACTGTCGTCGCCGACAGCCTCGGCGCTCTTCGCGTCAAGCTCGGTCATGAGCTCGGTCTCATCGACGAGTCGAAGTTCAACTTCCTTTGGGTGACGGACTTCCCGCTCGTCACGTTCGAAGAAGAAGACGGCCGCTTCTACGCCAACCACCACCCGTTCACGATGCCAAACCGTGACGACCTCCACTTGCTCGAGACGGACCCAGCAAGCGTGCGCGCGCTCGCGTATGACCTCGTCTTGAACGGTTATGAGCTCGGTGGCGGATCGCAGCGGATTTATGAACGTGACATTCAAGAGCGCATGTTCAAACTGCTCGGCTTCACAGAAGAAGAAGCGGTCGACCAGTTCGGCTTCTTGCTCGAAGCGTTCGAATACGGCACACCGCCGCACGCGGGTATCGCGCTCGGTCTCGACCGCCTCGTCATGATCCTCGCGGGTCGTTCGAACCTCCGTGACACGATCGCCTTCCCGAAAACGGCGTCGGCGAGCTGTCTATTGACGCAAGCACCAAGCCCGGTCGCGGACGCGCAACTCGAAGAGTTGTCAATCCGGACAGCGGTGAAAGAGAAGAAACAAGGATAAACAAAAGGAGGTTCGCCGCGGCGAACCTCCTTTTTAGTCATGCTGCTGTTCCATCTTCTTTGCAGTCCGTTGAAGCGCGAATCCGAACGCGAACAGCGATGCGATCACGGCCGTCATCGTATAGACGGAGTCCGTGAAAGCGAGATAGATACCGAACAAACCGAGGCCGAAGCTGAGGAGGAACCAAAGCATCAACTTCGGGTGCTCCTGGAGCGCTTGTTTCATGCGCTCGGCACGTTCAGCTGGCAACCGGTCCCGTCGGTCACGAGCAGGTTCGAGTTGAACACTTGGCCGTTGCTCTTCAAGACGAGCGACCGTTTGTCGTCGCGAAAGTCGATGATCATGTCCTCATCGAGAAACACTTTCGTCCAGTTCTTGATGAGGATTGGCCCGACGTTCGAGTCGATCTCGACGTCTTCCGGTGTCGTCTCGGTCACGTAACGGATCTCGAAGATGCCGCTATTGCCGCAACCGCAGCCTTCCGTCTCATAAAACAAATGCATCTGTCCGTCACGGTCGCCTTTTAAGGCGTTAATGCGCTCGTTCGCGCGGTCTGTAATCTGTACGTTCATTGTTATCACTCCTTACGTCCATTATACATCGTCTGAAAAAAGATTGAAAAAGACGTGCTTCCCATTTTCCACTTCCTGCAAAAAAGCGTAAACTATTTGTTTAGAAGGGGGAAAGGAAATGATCTCACGTTTTTTTAGTTATTACCGTCCACATAAGAAGTTATTCATCCTTGATTTCACGTTCGCCATCCTCGTCGGCCTGCTCGAGCTTGGCTTCCCGCTCGCCGTGAAATGGTTCATCGACGTTCTGTTACCGGGCGGCGAATGGAACTGGATCATTATCATCAGTATCGGCCTGCTTATTCTGTACATACTCGCCATGATGATGCAGTACGTCGTCAACTATTGGGGACATAAGCTCGGGATCAATATCGAGACCGATATGCGCGAAGAACTGTTCACGCACATCCATAAGCAATCGTTCCGCTTCTTCGACAACCATAAGACCGGTCACTTGATGAGCCGGGTCACGAACGACTTGTTCGACATCGGCGAAGTGGCACACCACGGACCGGAAGACTTCTTCATCGCCATCATGACGCTGCTCGGCGCGTTCGGGATCATGTTCTCGATCAATCCGCAACTTGCGCTCGTGACGGTCATCGCCGTTCCGTTCCTCGTCATCATGATCACGTACGCCAATAAAAACATGAACAAGGCGTGGCAGAAGATGTACGGCAACATCAGTGAAGTGAACGCCCGCGTCGAAGACAGCGTCTCTGGCGCGCGTGTCGTCCAGTCGTTCACGAACGAGACGTTCGAGATCAACCGGTTCCAACAAGACAACAACTTCTATCGCGGTTCGAAGATCGAAGCGTATCGGGTCATGAGTAAGTCGCTCGCCGGGATCTATATCACGACACGGCTCATGACGTTGCTCGTCCTCGTCTACGGGGCGTACTTGACGTATGAAAACGAATTGACATACGGTGAGCTCGTCGGTTTCATCTTGTATATGAACTTGCTCATCAAACCGGTCGAGAAGATCACGGCGCTCCTCGAGATGTATCCGAAAGGGATGGCCGGCTTCAAACGGTTCACAGAACTGATCGATGAGGCACCGGACATCGAGAACCGTCCGGATGCGGTCGAGGTCAGTTCACTGAAAGGGAACATCGCTTTCCACGATGTCTCGTTCGGCTACTCGGACTACCGAGAAGTGTTGACGCATATCGACCTCGACATCACGACCGGGTCGACGGTCGCCCTCGTCGGGACGAGCGGTGCCGGCAAGACGACGATCTGCTCGCTCATCCCACGCTTTTATGACGTGACGGCTGGGGCCATCACGATCGACGGGATCGACATCCGTGACATGACGAAAGAGAGTCTGCGTCGCCAGATCGGGATCGTGCAGCAGGACGTGTTCTTGTTCGCCGGGACACTTCGCGAGAACATCGCCTACGGCAAGCTCGAGGCGAGCGACGCGGAAGTCATGCACGCGGTCGAGAAGGCACATTTGAATTCGCTCGTCGACGAACTCGAGCACGGGCTCGACACGCAGATCGGAGAGCGGGGACTGAAACTGTCGGGCGGACAGAAACAACGGATCGCCATCGCCCGCATGTTCTTGAAAAACCCGCCGGTCTTGATCTTAGATGAAGCGACGTCCGCCCTCGACACCGAGACGGAAGCGATCATCCAAGAGTCGCTTACGGAACTCGCGGCCGACCGGACGACGCTCATCATCGCGCACCGTCTTGCGACCGTGAAGAATGCCGACCGCATCCTCGTCGTCACCGCCGACGGCATCGTCGAGGACGGCACGCACGACGAGTTGAGTGCCAAAGGCGGCGTCTTCGCCGGGCTGCTCAGACGGCAGCAGCTCTAACTAGTCGGGCAGCCACCAGTGATTCAAGTCTTGGTGGCTGTTTTGCGTAAAATGGGTATAAACAAGCATCAGTGTATGTGTGAGGAGGAAATGAATTGATGAAAGCAGTTCAAGTTATCGGATACGGTGACGTCGATCAATTACAGGTCGTCGACGTCCCGGTCCCGACACCGAAAGACGATGAGGTGCTCGTTCGCGTACAGGCGTGCGGCATCAACAATACGGAGATATGGATGCGAGAAGGGGCGTACGGGACGGATCAAGAGTCGGGCTGGCGTCCGGAGGGAGTCCAGTTTCCCCGGATTCCAGGATCAGATATTACCGGAGAAATTGTCGGGGTCGGGAATCAAGTGGATGAAGGGATGATCGGCCGGCGTGTCGTCTTGTTTCCGTTCACGTCGAGTGGGGCGGACGGTGCGGAGCATATCGCTCCCGACATGTCGTTCATTGGCTCGGAATATGACGGCGGTTATGCGGAATATGTCGTCTGGCCGGCCGAGCTTTGTTATGACATGCCGCTCGACAGTTTCGTCGACAGCGCCGTCTTCTCGGTGAGCGGGTTGACAGCGTGGCATATGAACGAGCAAATTCAAATCCGTCCTGGTGAGACGGTCGTCGTCACCGGTGCGAGCGGCGGTGTCGGCTCGTTGAACGTGCAGATTGCAGCGCACGTGTTCGGAGCGAACGTCATCGCCATCATAGGCGATTTGAAAGACGCACCGAAACTGAAAGCGCTCGGGGCGAGCCACGTCGTTTCCTATCGGTCGAAGACGCTCGCGGACGAGATTTTAGCAGCGAACGGTGGACCGGTCGATGCCGTGCTCGACGTCGTCGGGGATGCGTTGTTCGCAACGTCGCTCGATGTATTGAAGAACGGCGGTAAGTTTTGCATATCCGGATCGGCCGGGGGACAACGGACCGATCTCGATTTCCGTACGCTCTACTTGAAGCACATTACGATGTATGGATCGGTGCTCGGGACGCGAGCGGAATTCAAAGCGATGCTCCAAGCGATTTCGAGCGGTCAGATCAAGCCGGTCGTCGACCGGACGTTCCCGTTAGAAGAGGCCCGGGCGGCGCAAACGTATTTCAAACAGCAAGGCAAGGTCGGTAAGATCGTCCTCGTCCCGTAACAGCAAAGAGAGGAAATCGGACCCCTTGAGTCCGATTTCCTCTCTTAAATTCAGGCGATATCGGCTTTCGCCCGGTCGATGACCGAGACGAGCCGGCGGAACTGTTCGAGCCAAAACTGGAAGAACGGACCGATCAAGAAAATCGACAGCACCGTCCCGAAAAAAACGGGACCGCCGAGCACCCAGCCAATCAAGCAAGCGGAAAGCTCCATCCACGTCCGCATCATGCGGACCGACGTATTGAAACGGTCGGCCAAGGCGAGCGTCAGTCCGTCACGCGGGCCAGCGCCGTAACCGATAGCGACATACAGCCCGGCACCCATGCCGATGACGAAGATGCCGAGAACGAGCCAGGCGATATTGAGTGCGGTTCCGTCGAGCGTCGGCAACAAGTGGTGGTCGAGGATCAAGTTCATGAACACGCCGACGAAGACGGCGTTGACGAGCGTCCCGAACTGGGGTCGGATGCGGTCCAATATGTATTTGCATAAGACGAGCAACAAGCCGACGAGGAGGATGATCGTCCCGACCGAGAGCGGCGTGTGCCGGGCGAGCCCGAGATGGAGCACGTCCCACGTCGAGACGCCGAGGTCGGCCGTGATCATCATCGACGATCCGAGAGCGAGCAGGAACAAACCACCCATGAACAACGCCCACTTCAAACTGATTCGTAAAGATTGTATCCATACCGCCTGCATGTTGGTCGCCTCGATTCCCTAAAATGTTCCATCATCATATCATAATTGGTTTCAAGGCAAGAAAAAAACGCCTCAGCTTGGCTGAGACGTCGTTGATTATTTTTTAGGTGTTTCTGCTTTTTTTGCTTTGTTCTTTTTATAATAATTGTAGACGAACGGAGCGACCGCCGTCGCGACTTTGATGAGTGTACCGAATTTTCCTTTTCTAGCCATGTTGTTGCACCCCTTTCTCTTCTCTAAAGAGTTATATTCCACACGTTGCGGAAATGAAAACATATTTCGAACAGGTTCGACACGATTGATGGCAGATGCATCACGCATAATAGAGCCAGGAGGCGAAGAATATGAAGACGATTATTTGGTATCAGAACGATTTACGAATCGATGACCATCGGCCGCTCGAAGAGGCGCAAAAACATGATGAAGCGATCGAGGGGCATTACTTTATAAGGGAGGACGAGCTGAACGAAAATCAGTTCGGCGTCATCCCGCTCGGGGCCAGACGGCTTCAATTTTTAAAAGAGTCGCTAGAAGACTTGGCCGGATCGCTCGACGCGCTCGGGATCCCGCTCCATATCCATGTCGGTCATCCGCTCGACATCCTCGACCCGACAGACCGGCTGTTGTTTCAACGGTCGATCGGATTGAACGAACGCTTGCTTGAAAAAGACGTCATCGCGCGTTGGCAAGGGGAGTGGCAATCGTTCGACGGGTTCACACTGTACCCACGCACCGAAATCCCGTTTAAAAAGATGCCGTTTTTGTTCACCGAGTTCCGAAAAGCGGTCGAGGACGATGCCCGTCCTGAACAGCTGATCGAGCGGACGAGCTCAGGTCAGTCGCGTCCGCTCCCGTTTCCTGTCCCGTTCGAGCGTCCGATGCTTGACGCCCGGTCCGCATTCCCGTTTCAAGGCGGCGAGACGTCGGGGCGGAAACGTCTGAGCGACTATTTGGCAGGTCCCGTCCGCACGTATAAAGAGACACGGAACGGCTTTGGGGTCGACGACTCATCCAAGTTGTCGGCTTTTCTTGCCAATGGTTCGCTCTCGCCGCGGCGTGTGCTCCATGAACTAGAGCTTCATGAACGACAGCACGGGGCGAACGAGTCGACATATTGGCTCTATTTTGAACTGTTGTGGCGCGAGTTTTTCCAATGGGTCGCGCTCGAGCAAGGGAAGCGGTTGTTCCGTCGCCAAGGGATACGTTCGAAGGACAAGGCGTGGAAAATGGACGAGGACGTGATTCATCGGTGGCAGCAAGGCGAGACGGGCGTCGCGTTCGTCGACGCGTTCATGCGCGAATTGAACACGACGGGATGGATGTCGAACCGGGGCCGGCAAATCGTCGCGAGCTATTTCGCCAAAGAGCTCGGACAAGATTGGCGCTATGGTGCGGCCTACTTCGAAGCGATGCTCATCGACTATGACGTCGCCAGCAATTATGGCAATTGGGCGTATCAGGCCGGTGTCGGCAACGATTCACGCGACCGGCGTTTCAACGTCTCACGCCAACAAGATACGTATGACCCGACGCGTGCGTTTCGTGACACGTGGATGTGACGAAACCGTCACTAGAAATCGTAGTTTCTGATTGACTTCTTTTTACAGGTAGTGCTATAGTAAGGACAACAGATGGGATACCTGAGGTGTACGAGAGCCGCCTTCGTTATTTTGAGCCAACACTTTGAATACGGGAGATCGAACTGCCAGCCGAATCAACTGCCTCATCACGTGCAGGAGGACTTGTGAAGGGGACGCTAGATCACCCACCTGCTTAAGCAGGTTCAAAAGCAGGGCATCGTCACGGCACTCCGGGCCCCATCGATTTTATTGTAAAACGTCGCTAGACGTCTTTTTTTTGATTATAATTCCGAGTAAAATAGTGTGAAAAAATAGTATTAATTTGGAGGAAGCTTATGTTACACCAGTTTTCACGTAATGAGTTGGCTATCGGTCAAGAAGGTATTGAAACGTTGAAAGGGAAGACGGTCGCCATTCTTGGCGTCGGCGGTGTCGGCTCGTTCGCGGCCGAAGCGCTTGCCCGGAGCGGGGTCGGTCGGATCGTGCTCGTCGATAAGGACGATATTGACATCACGAACGTCAATCGTCAAATCCACGCGCTCTTGTCGACAGTCGGACAACCGAAAGTCGAGGCGATGGGGGCGCGTCTGCTCGACATCAATCCGGACGTCGAACTCGTCCAGTTGAAGATGTTTTATACCGAAGAGACGTTCGAAGAGTTCTTCGCTCAAAACGTCGATTTCGTCATCGACGCGTCAGATACGATCATCTATAAGATCCATTTGATCGTCGAGTGTAAACGTCGCGGTATCCCGGTCATCTCGAGCATGGGGATGGCCAACAAGATGG
Source organism: Exiguobacterium sp. SH5S13 (assembly GCF_004337085.1). NCBI lineage: Bacteria > Bacillati > Bacillota > Bacilli > Caryophanales > Exiguobacterium > Exiguobacterium sp. SH5S13. The sequence continues at coordinate 45,386 of NZ_SJUS01000012.1, forward strand.
ACCCGACCCGGATTCAAGTCATCGACATTAAAGACACGTCATACGATCCGATCGCGAAGATGGTGCGGACGCGTTTGCGTAAACATAACATCTATAAAGGCGTGCCGGTCGTGTTCTCGGACGAGTCACCGATCGTGACGCGCGAGGACGTGAACGAGGTCGTCGGTAAGAAAGACGCCCCGATCCGTAAAGCGAAGATGCCACCGAGCTCGAACGCGTTCGTGCCGTCGGTCGCAGGACTCGTCGCCGCCGGGTACGTCATCAATCAAATGCTCGAGACGGCTGGTGTCGAGATCAATCGCATCCAGAACTAAGAAAACGACGCCGACTCGAATGAGTCAGCGTCGTTTTTCCCAATAGTCGAGCCGTTTTTGGAGTTGTTGCTCGAAGCCACGGCTCGTCGGTGTATAATATTTAGGACGTTTCCGGGCCAAGTTTTCCGGCCAGTAGTTTTGCGGGACGTACCCGTCTTTCTCGTCATGTGGATATTTGTAGCCGGCGCCATTACCGAGCTCGCGTGCCCCAGGGCTATGCGCGTCACGGAGATGGACCGGGACGGGACCACCTTCGACCGTCCGGACGTGATGGATCGCCTTGTCGATCGCGGTGATGACGGCGTTCGACTTCGGTGCCGTCGCCAGATAGAGGACGGCCTCGGCCATCGGGATGCGTGCTTCCGGGAACCCGATATGTTCGCTCGCCCGTGCGGCCGCGTCGACGATGACGAGCGCGTTCGGGTCGCTGAGACCGATATCTTCGGCCGCGTGAACGTACAGGCGACGCATGATAAAGCGCGGCGATTCGCCCGCCTCGATCATGACGGCGAGCCAGTACAGGGCGGCGTCCGGGTCCGAGCCGCGGATCGACTTGATGAACGCCGAGATGACGTCATAGTGTCGGTCGCCCGTCTTATCGTATTTGATGGCTTTTTGTTGGATCGACTCTTCGGCGACGTCGAGCGTGATTTGGATCTTGCCGTCGACTTCCGGCGTCGTCAAGACGGCCAGTTCGAGCGCGTTCAACAAGACACGGTAGTCACCGTCCGCCATTTTGATATAATGGTCAACGGCCGCGTCTTCGATTTCAACCGGGTAGTTGCCGAGCCCTTTCTTGTCGGCGAGCGCACGCTCAAGCACGACCCGGAGCTCGTCTTGTCCAGGCGGCTCGAGCCGAAACACGGTCGCGCGCGACAATAGCGCCGCATTGACCTCGAAACTTGGATTTTCGGTCGTCGCCCCGATCAAGACGAGCTTGCCGGCCTCTAGCGCCGGGAGCAACGCATCTTGTTGCAGTTTATTGAAACGATGGATCTCGTCTAAAAATAAAATCGTCCGCTCTTGCTCGAAATCAAAACGAGATTCGGCTGCACGGATGACGCTCCGCAGCTCATCTAGTTTTGCCGTGACGGCGTTCAATTGAACAAACGTCGCTTTCGTATAGTTTGAAATGACGCGAGCGAGCGTCGTCTTGCCAGTGCCGGGCGGACCATAAAGAATAATGGTGCCGAGCCGGTCGGCCTCGATGGCGCGGCGCAACAGCTTGCCTTCACCGATGATGTGGCGTTGACCGATGACTTCGTCTAATGTCTCCGGGCGCATCCGGTTGGCGAGCGGCCCGCTATTCGATTGTTGAAATAAATCACTCATACGGACACGTTCCTTTCGACAAACGTTTGTTCGAACAGTATAACAGAAGGAGAAACCAATATGAAAATATCTACTAAAGGCCGTTATGGTTTAACGATCATGATCGCGCTTGCCCGTGAGACGGACAGCAAACCGCTCAGTTTGAAGAAAATCGCGGCGCGCCATGAACTGCCAGAACATTACTTGGAACAATTGATCGGCCCGCTCCGTAACGGCGGTCTCGTCAAAAGTGTCCGCGGTGCCTACGGCGGTTATCAGCTCGTCAAATCACCGCGCGACATCACGGCCGGTGAGATCATTCGATTGCTCGAAGGCCCGCTGACGATCGTCGAAGACTCGGAGACGGACGACGCCGTGAAGCGAAAACTTTGGGACAAGATCAAAGCGGCGATCGAGACGGTGTTAGAAGAAACGACACTCGCCGATCTCGCGGAAGAAGATTCAGAAGGCTACATGTTCTATATTTAATGATGAGGTGAACGGATATGAACTATTTTGACCACGCGGCCACGACGCCGATGCGTCCTGAGGTGCTCGAGACGATGACTCCCTATTTTTTAGAGCAGTACGGCAATCCGTCGAGCATACATGGTGTCGGCCGGAAAGCTCGGGCGGCACTCGACGCGTCACGCCGGACGCTCGCGACATGGATCGGTGCGACGCCAAACGAGATCGTCTTCACGTCGGGCGGGACCGAGTCAGACAATTACGCCTTGTTCGGCGCGGCTTATGCGAACCAACACAAAGGGAAGCATGTGATCACGACGAAAGTCGAGCACCACGCCGTCTTGCATGCGATGGAGCAACTCGAGCGTGAAGGGTTCGACGTGACGTACTTAGACGTCGACGAGTCCGGTGCCGTATCGGTCGCTGCGCTCAAAGACGCGCTCCGTGACGATACGATCCTCGTCTCGGTCATGTACGGCAATAACGAGGTCGGGACAATCCAACCGATTGCTGACATCGGGGGCTTGCTAGCCGACCGGGATACGTTGTTCCATACGGACGCGGTCCAGGCGCTCGGCACAGAAACGATCGACGTGCACGCGCTCGGCGTCGACTTGTTGTCGGCGTCGGCACATAAAGTGAACGGTCCGAAAGGTATCGGTTTTCTTTTTATAAAAACAGGTGTAAAATTAGCGACGCGTTCTTTTGGAGGACAACAAGAACGGAAACGTCGAGCCGGCACGGAAAACGTTCCGGGTGCCGTCGGATTTAGCCGAGCGGCCGAACTGGTCATGGCCGAACGGAACGAGCGGGTGACAGCTTACCGAGAGATGGCTGACACGTTGCTACACACGCTTGATGAACTTGGCGTCGAGTACGAAGTGAACGGGGCGAACCGCTTGCCGCACATCGTCAACTTGTACCTGCCGGGCATCGAGCTTGAGCCGTTCCTGATCATGATGGATATGCGTGGTTATGCCATTTCGAGCGGCAGTGCCTGCACGGCTGGAACGATTGAGCCGTCGCACGTGCTGACGGCCATGTACGGTCAATCTGACCGGACGAAACAATCGGTCCGCATCAGTTTTGGACTGGGCAACACGGTCGATGACGTGACACGGCTCGCCGAACGACTACATGAGGTCGTCTCGACATTTATGAACGGAGTGAGATAGATGAACTTACGAACAAAAGCCCCTGGAGACACGACGGTCGTCGTCGGGATGTCAGGCGGCGTCGATTCTTCGGTGACGGCCCATCTGTTAAAAGAGCAAGGGTATAACGTCATCGGGATCTTTATGAAAAACTGGGATGATACGGATGAGTCTGGATTCTGCACGGCGACAGAAGACTATGAGGACGTCATCGCGGTCGCCAACCAAATCGGGATCCCGTACTACGCGGTCAACTTCGAGAAAGAATATTGGGACCGCGTCTTTGAATATTTCTTGGCCGAGTATCGCCTCGGGCGGACGCCGAACCCGGACGTCATGTGTAACAAAGAGATCAAGTTTAAGGCGTTCCTTGATCATGCGCTCCGACTCGGGGCCGACTTCGTCGCGACAGGGCATTACGCCCGCGTCGAGTTCGTCGACGGCGAGCACCGCCTGTTGCGTGGGAAAGATGACAACAAGGATCAAACGTACTTCTTGAACCAATTGTCGCAAGACCAACTCGCGCGGACGATGTTCCCGATCGGGCACATGGACAAAAAAGACGTCCGTGTCATCGCCGAGACTGCTGGACTCGCGACGGCGAAGAAGAAAGATTCGACCGGCATCTGCTTCATCGGTGAACGGAACTTCAAAGAGTTCCTCGGTCAATATTTGCCGTCACAACCAGGTGAGATGCAGACGCTCGACGGGGTTGTGAAAGGACGCCACGACGGGCTCATGTATTACACGCTCGGTCAGCGGCATGGTCTCGGCATCGGTGGAGACGGAGAGCCTTGGTTTGTCGTCGGGAAAGACGTCGAGAAGAACATCCTCTACGTCGGCCAAGGCTTCCACCACGACGCGCTCTATTCAGACGCGCTCTTCGCGTCACAATTGTCGTGGACCGGCTCGGCTCCTGAGGCGGAATTCCGGGCGACGGCGAAGTTCCGCTATCGTCAACAAGACGTGCCGGTAACGATCGCGCCGCTCGAAGGTGGCGAAGTACTCGTCAAATTTGATGAGCCACAACGTGCCATCACGCCAGGACAAGCCGTCGTCTTTTATGACGGGGATATCTGTCTAGGCGGGGCGACGATCGACAAAGCGTATATTAACGGGAAACAACTCGACTATATCGGATGAGGTGATGACAGTGAACGCAAACGAACAAGGCATCCAAGCGATGCAGCAAGGTGAATTTGAACAAGCGGCCAAATATTTCAACGACGCCATCGAGGCGAACCCGACGGACCCGACCGGTTACGTCAACATGGGCACACTGCTTCAAGCGATCGGTGACCATGAACGGGCGGTCGTCTTTTACGACAAGGCGCTCGAACTCGACAATGCGTTCGGTGCGGCCCATTACGCGAAAGGCGCGCTCGCCTATGAGCTCGAACAAGTCGACTTGGCCGAAGCGTCGCTTCGACAAGCGCTCCTTTCCGGCATGAATGATGCAGACTTGCACTTCATGCTCGGCTTGACGTACAAGGCGATGGGCGACTTCGTCCGCGCGTTGCCGCGACTTCGTGAAGCGAAAGCGCAAGCGCCGGAAGACGTCGAGATCACGTTCCAATACGGTCTCGCGCTCGCGCAAAACGAGCAGCTCGACATGGCGGTCGAAGCACTCGAAGACACGCTCGACTTGGATGCGTCGCATACCGACGCCCGCTACAACTTGGCGATCGCCTATGCGTTCCTCGGAGAGCAGGACAAGACGTACGCCGAACTTGAGCGCGTACTCGAACTGCAACCGGACCATGAGCTCGCGCGTGACGCGAAGGCGAAGATGGATGCGTTGCTCGGGAATTGAATCGACACTAAACAAAAGTGCCTTCGCGACATGCGAAGGCACTTTTTTGACGTACGAATTGTCTAGATGGCCAATCGTCCGATGAACCAGATGAAAAGATTCCCAGCCGCGAGCAGGAGTGTGCAGGCGAGAGCGATATAGCTCCACATGACCGGGCCACCCGATTTAGACTTACGCACACCGTCGATCAAGATCACGAATATCGCCACGAATGATAACAAGGTAAGTGTGAAAAAAGAGGTCGGTCGATCGAGCGTGGGAAACGCATCAATCACAAAGTAAAGCAAATACGTCAACAAGCCGAGGCAAGCCGCAGTAAGAAGCGAGACAGCTTTCATAAGTCACGTCCTTTTCCAGTTTCTCTCATCTTATCACGTGGTTTACTTCAACTTAATTTGAATCATAGCTGTTTCGTCGTGATCTTCACCGGCTCGCCGGCAAACTCGCCATACGCCTCGTCCATATTTTTCGTATACAATTCGATGACGTTCTTGCTCGGGTCTTTAAAGTAGGCCGAGCGCTCTTTGCCGTTGACCGTCTCGTCCTCGTCCCACGTCCGCAGCTTCGTCGGGATCGCTGACGCCTCGAGCACCTCGAGCGCTTGATCGAACGAGTTCATCGGCACGAAAAAGGCGCAATGGACGTGGGTGCCGCCTTCGTCATACAGTGTGTCCCATTCGGTCACTTGCTGCTGGCGATTTTCTTCCTCGTCTGTCGTAAAGTCACGCTTCAGCCATAGACCGAGCCGCGTATTGCCGCCGACGTACAGCCATGTCGCCCATGGTTCGTTCGCCCCTTCTTGCGACGCACTCGGTTCGGCGTCATCGCCGACCCATTGCTCGACGACCGGCAGACCGAGCTTTCCGTGCCAAAAATCGACGGCCTCCGTCATGTCGGTCACTTCTAAGACGAGTTCACATAGTCCACTGATTGGTAGCCGTTTCGTCATCATTGTTTCCTCCTTCATGGTTTCACTTCGACAGTTCCCGCTTTGATTCACCGAAAAACGTGCATAGCTTGTTTCAGGTTCGGGGAAAAGAAGGGGAACGCTAGAAAGGGGAGACATCATGCGCATACTTAGTTTATTTAGTGTCGTCGTATTTTTCATTGTCGAATGGTTCATGCTCGGACGTTTATTTACAGCGGTCGATGAACGGCTTGCCACGGGAGAATGGACGAACAATCTGTTGTACCGGGTCGTCGTCGAGTCAGAGCGGGCGACGTCGACGCTCTTGTTATTATTTGTGACGTTCCTCGTCATCGGGATCCTCATGCATTGGCTGTTGTCATCAAACCGGTCGTGGACCAAGACGCTCGGGACGGTCGGTGTGGCGTGGGTCGTCCCAGCACTGCTCGCGCTCACCGCCTGGTTCATCCCGAACCCGTATGTTCAACTCGTCATCATCGTCTTGCAACTCTCGTTCATCCCGCTCATCCCGTTCGTCGGACAGACGGTACGGCTCGGTCACGTCGTTCTCAACTGGGGTGTCCACGTAGCGGCCGCCGGGCTCGTCTTCTTCATTCAACGGCCGTCACTCGAGCAGCTGTTCCGCATCGAGCGGACCGAGCTATTCGACCGGCTTGAAGGATACGTCAACTCAGGTGAACTCGAACGGTTCGAGCGGTTGCTAGAGACCGTCGACTTGGAGCAACTCGAACGCATCTTAAATCGGGTCGATATCGACCAATTGATTCGGCTGCTCGAGCGGCTCAATCTCGATCAACTCGAGCAAATCTTGAATCTATTCAGTTAGTCGATTTGTTCTACCGTTCGAACTCGGGCTATAATGGGGAATGGAAAACTAGCTGGAGGTGGCTCGAATGATAGCAGCACCTTACGAGTTGACAGGAAAAGTCATCCGCGTCCTGTTTCAATCGGAAGAAGAAGCGCATACCATTGCGCTCGTACGTATAAAAGAGAAAAATTTTGAGACAGACGAGACCGAAATGGTCATCGCCGGCGTCGGTGTCGGCATTGAGAAAGGCGAGACGTACAAAGCGCACGGCCGTCTCGTCGACCATCCACGGTTTGGCAAACAGATGAAAGCGGATTGGATCCGCCGCGTCGTCCCGATGACGAAGCGAGCTGCTGTCCGTTTTTTGACGAACGGATCGTTTCCGGGGATCGGCCAAAAGACGGCACAAAAAATCGCGGACACGCTCGGTGACGATTGTATCGACCAGATCGTCAAGCATCCCGATGTCTTATCGAAAGTCGAAGGGTTGAAAGAAAAACAAGCCCGCGTCATCACCGAGCGGTTGAACGTCTTATATGGGGTCGACCAGCTGTTGCTGTTTTTAGCCCCGTTCGACGTGACACCGCGACTCGCCTCGAAGATTCATAAAGAGTATGAAGGTCGGGCCATGGAGACGATTGAAAAGAATCCATACGCGCTCATGTATGACGTGCAAGGCATCGGCTTCAAGACGGCCGACGCCATCGCCGCCCACTTCGGGATTCAAGGCATCCATCCGGAGCGGATCGCGGCGGCGGTATTGTATGTGCTCGAACTCGAGCAAGGGAACGGACACTTGTTCGTCACGGCCGATCAACTCGCGAACGAGATGCCGCGCATCATCGGCGGCGACCCGGGCGAGGCGCTCAACGGCGCGCTCGAGACGCTCGTCAAGGACGAACGGATCATCGTCGAGGACGGCGTCGTCTATCATCCGCGCATCTACCGGGCTGAACGCAAAGCAGCCGAAGAACTGGCCCGGATCATGTCGACATCAACGACGGAAGACGTCGATATGACGACGATCTTTGATGCGGTCGGCCGGGTCGAGGAGATGTTCTCGATCGAGTACGCCAAACAACAGCGCGAAGCGATCGAGCTCGCCTTGAAGTCCCCGCTCATGGTGCTCACCGGCGGACCGGGAACAGGGAAGACGACCGTCGTCCGCGGCATCATCCACGCGCTCAGCGACGTGTTCGATTGGAAACTCGAGCCGGTACCGAACCAACCGTTCCCGTTCGTCCTCGCCGCACCGACCGGACGCGCTGCCAAGCGGCTCAGTGAATCGACCGGGCTGCCGGCCTCGACGATTCATCGGTTGCTCAAGTTTGACGGTAGCTCGTTCCAAGTCGATGACACGAACCCGCTCGTCGGCAAAGTGTTGATCGTCGACGAGGCGTCGATGATCGATATCTTCTTGTTCCGCAGCCTATTGCGGGCCGTGCCGAACGGGATGAAAATCTTGTTCGTCGGTGACCGTGATCAACTCCCGTCGGTCGGACCGGGCCAAGTGCTCGCCGACTTGATGGCGACCGGCGGCATCCCTGTCGTCCGGCTCGACGTCGTCCATCGCCAGGCGTCCGAATCGAGCATCCTGCGTCTGGCGCACGCTCTCAACGCGAAACAAATGCCGGACGACTTGCTCGCGGCGTTGCCGGACCGCCGCTTCTATACAGCGAACCAAGAGACGGCGCTGCAGGCGATCTGTCAGATGGCCGGCGCCGCACTGCGAAAAGGCTATTCGCCGTTCGATATCCAAGTGCTCGCCCCGACGTATCGGGGGGTGTGCGGCATCGATGGGTTGAACGAGGCGCTCCAAAACGTGTTCAATCCGAAGTCGGCGGCAAGGGAAGTAAAACACGGCAATCGGACGTACCGGAGCGGCGACAAAGTGCTCCAACTCGTCAACAACGCCGAAGAGAACGTCTATAACGGTGACATCGGCGAGATCACGAACATCTTCTTCGCCAAAGAGAACGTCGACAAAGTCGATAAGATTTACATCCGCTTCGACCAGACTGAGGTCGAATACAACCGCAGCGAATGGGACCAGTTCACCCACGCCTATGCGATCACGATCCATAAGTCGCAAGGCTCCGAGTTTCCGATCGTACTCATGCCCGTCTTCTTCAACGGCGGGTTCCGCTCGTCGCGCAACTTGATCTATACGGCCGTCACGCGGGCGAAGAAGAGTTTGCTCTTGTTCGGCGACGTCCGGGCGCTCGAGGCGGCGACGCGGGAAGAAGAGCCGGTGCGGCGGACAAAACTCGTCGAACGGCTTGGCGGCAAGTCTTGACGTCTGGTTTCTGACATGTGATAATGACCAATAGAAAACTGAAACGATTAAAGACGATGAAGGAAATGAGTACGTCGTAACCGCCTCACCAGAGACATCTTCCTAGGCTGTGAGAAGATGGGGGTCGGTCGACCGAAGCTAGTCTGGAGTCCCCACTCACCCTGGGCGTCTCATCCGCGTTATCGGATGTTTCGAGGCACGGTAAATCCGTGCGAACGAGGGTGGTACCACGAAGCGATGCTTTCGTCCCTTTCCACAGGGATGGGCATCGCTTTTTTTTCGTTTCGTTCAGAATAAGGAGGAATTGTTGATGAAACCGCTCAAACCATTAACTGGCGCCGAGATTCGCCAAATGTATTTAGATTTCTTTAAGTCAAAAGGACACGCGGTCGAGCCGAGTGCCTCACTCGTACCGGTCGAGGACCCGACACTTCTTTGGATCAACTCAGGCGTCGCGACGCTTAAAAAATATTTTGACGGCCGCGTCATTCCGGCAAACCCGCGTATCGTCAACGCCCAGAAGTCGATTCGGACGAACGATATCGAGAACGTCGGGAAGACGGCGCGTCACCATACGTTCTTCGAGATGCTCGGGAACTTCTCGGTCGGTGAATATTTCCGCGAAGACGCCATCAAATGGGGTTGGGAACTACTCACGAGCGACGACTGGTACGGGCTTGACCCGGACTTTTTGTCGGTAACGATTCACCCGGACGACGAGGAAGCGAAACAAATTTGGCTCGAGTTAGGTGTTCCTGCTGACCGGATCATCCCGCTCAAAGAAAACTTCTGGGAGATCGGCGAAGGCCCGTCTGGCCCGAATACGGAGATCTTCTTCGATCGCGGCCCGGCGTTCGGTGACGACCCGACCGACCCGGAACTTTATCCAGGCGGCGAAAACGAGCGTTACCTTGAAATTTGGAACATCGTCTTCAGCCAGTTCAACCATGACGGTCACGGTAACTATACCGAGCTCCCGCGTAAAAACATTGATACAGGGATGGGACTCGAGCGAATGGCGAGTGTGCTTCAAGACGTGCCGACGAACTTCGACACCGACTTGTTCATGCCGATCATTCGCGAGACAGAAAAAATCAGCGGTGAGACGTACCGGGCTAACAACAGTAAAGACGTGGCGTTCAAAGTCATCGCCGACCACATCCGGACCGTATCGTTCGCGATCGGGGACGGGGCACTCCCGTCAAACGAAGGCCGCGGCTACGTGTTGCGCCGTCTGCTCCGTCGTGCCGTCCGTTACGCGAAGATGCTTGGGATCGAACGTCCGTTCATGTTTGAACTCGTCGACGTCGTCGGCGACATCATGGTCGACTTCTATCCAGAAGTGAGTGAGAAAAAGGACTTCATCAAAAAAGTCATCAAGAACGAAGAGGAGCGCTTCCACGAGACGCTTCACGACGGCCTTGCGATATTGAACGAAGTCGCGAAAGCACAAAAAGCAACTGGATCGAACGTGATCAGTGGAGAAGACGCGTTCCGTCTATACGACACGTACGGCTTCCCGCTCGAGTTGACGATCGAATACGCAGAAGATCACAAGTTGACGGTCGATGAGGATGGATTTAAGCAAGCGATGAACGCACAACGTGAACGGGCCCGTACGGCGCGTGCTGACGTCGAGTCGATGCAAATTCAATCCGGTGTCCTCGCTGACATCAAGCTCCCGTCATCATTCGTCGGGTACACGGACCTTGAGTCTGAAGCGAAAATCGTCAGCTTGATTCATAACGGCGAGCTTGCGGACGTCGTCGCGGCAGGAGAAGAGGCGCAAGTCATCCTTGACCACACCCCGTTCTACGCCGAGAGCGGCGGTCAAGTCGGTGACAAAGGCCGAATCGTCGGGACGGACTTCGTCTTGCGCGTCACGGGTGTATCAAAAGCACCGAACGGTCAAAACTTGCATGCGGTCGTCGTCGATTCAGGAATCGCCAAGGCTGAGGTCGCGGTGACAGCTACGGTCGATAAAGACGAGCGCCAAGCGATCATCAAGAACCATACGGCGACGCACTTGTTGCACCGCGCTTTGAAAGACACGCTCGGTGAGCACGTCAATCAAGCCGGATCCCTCGTGACACCGGACCGTCTCCGCTTCGACTTCTCGCACTTCGGTCAAGTGACAGCGGAAGAACTCCAGTCGATCGAACGTCAAGTGAACGAGAAGATTTGGGCATCGATCAGTGTCGATATCGAAGAGATGAACATCGCCGACGCAAAAGCGAAGGGAGCGATGGCGCTGTTCGGAGAGAAGTACGGGGACGTCGTCCGCGTCGTCGCGGCCGGTGATTACTCGGTCGAGCTATGCGGAGGTTGCCACGTCGCCAACACGGCTGAAATCGGGTTGTTCAAAATTTTGTCTGAGTCAGGTATCGGGGCCGGGACTCGCCGGATCGAGGCAGTCACAGGCGCTGGCGCGTATGAAGTCATGAACCAACATATCGAGACGCTTGAAGCGGCTGCGAAACTGTTGAAGACGAAACCGTTCGAAGTGCCTACTCGCGTCCAAGCGCTTCAAGTTGAAATGAAAGAGACGGAACGGGCGACCGAGTCGTTGAAAGCCAAACTTGCGAACATCGAGGCGTCAACGCTCACAGATTCGATCGAGACGTACGGCGACGTCCAATTGATCGCTAAACGTGTCGACGGACAAGATATGGATGCGCTCCGGGGCATGGTCGACGAGTTGAAAGGAAAACTTGGATCAGCCGTCATTATTCTCGGATCAGCGAACGGCGACAAGGTCAACCTCGTCGCAGGTGTGACAAAAGACTTGAACGACCGCGGTTTCCACGCCGGGAAATTGATTAAAGAAGTCGCGACTCGTTGCGGTGGAGGCGGCGGCGGCCGTCCTGATATGGCGCAAGCCGGAGGTCGTGATGCGACAAAACTGGACGAAGCATTGAAGTTTGCTTCACATTACGTTCAATCACTGGCATAATAGAATGTGAAGTGCAAACGGAAAGAGGTGGATTCTTGTGAGCCAAATGGATCGCACGATGCAATTCAATTTTCCAGAAGATGATAATCGAGCCAATACTCGGGAGACACTGATCACGGTGTATCAAGCACTCGAGGAAAAAGGCTACCAACCGATCAATCAAATCGTCGGATACTTGTTGTCAGGTGACCCTGCCTACATTCCGCGTCATAACGATGCGCGAAACTTGATTCGCAAAATTGAGCGAGATGAACTGCTCGAAGAGTTGGTCAAATCGTATTTGAACGATCGGAAAGAGGACTAATATGAAGCGAGTTATGGGGCTTGATGTCGGTTCGAAGACGATTGGGGTCGCAGTGAGCGATCTCATGGGTTGGACGGCGCAAGGTGTGGAGACGGTCTATTGGACGGAACCCGACTTTGAACAGGCTGTTCGTTTGCTTCGACCGATTATCGAGCAGTACGATGTGAAAGAAGTCGTCGTTGGTCTTCCGAAGAATATGAACGCAACGATCGGTCCTCGGGGTGAGGCGTCACAGGCGTTTGCCGCCGCCCTCACCGAGGCGACTGGTTTGCCGACAGTTCTCGTCGACGAACGTTTAACGACGATGCAAGCGGAGCGGATGCTCATTTCAGCAGACGTCAGCCGTAAAAAGAGAAAGGCCGTCATCGATAAGATGGCAGCCGTCATGATTTTACAAAATTACCTGGATCGTCCAGGGAAATAAGGAGGAACTACGCATGGCAGAAATCCGTCGTGAAGAAGAAATGTACCGTATTCCAGATGAAAATGGAGACGAGCATTTATTTGCAGAAATTTTCCGTATGACGAGCGACCGTTCGAAAAAGACGTTTGTCGTCCTCGAACCAGTCGGTAACCCAGAATCGGAAGATGAAGATACAATCGAAGTTTACGCGTTTGAAATCGAAGAACTTGAAGATGGTGAGTTCATCTTGAAACTCGTCGAAGATGATGACGACTTTGAAGAAGTGATGGAAGCGTTCGACATCGTCAACGACGAAGTCGGATTAGACTAATAAGTGGACGGGCGGCTAGGGTGAACCCTCGTCGCCCATCTTCATACAGAAGAACAGGGGAGAACACGCATGAACCATCCATCGATGCCTGATGAGAAGCGTGCACGTAGCCGGATCGTTCGCCGCATCACGGTTATTATTCTTGCTGTCTTTCTTCTTGTCATCGCCACGGGCGCCGCTGTCTCGTATGCATTCGTAAAGCGGTCACTTGAGCCGATCGATCCCGCTTCGTCCGAAACAGTCGAAGTCGAGGTTCCGCTCGGTGCAGGCTCAGGTTATATTGGCGAACTGCTCGAAGAGAATGGACTTGTGAGGAGTAGCACGATTTTCCGTTTATACACACGGTTTAAAAATGAGTCATCGTTCCAAGCGGGGACGTATACGCTGTCTCCGTCACAGTCACTTGACGAGTTGATCGCCACGCTGAAGACGGGTAAAGTGATCGTCGTACCTGACATCAAACTCGTCATTCCAGAAGGATTCACAATCGATCAAGTCATCGCGCGGCTCGCCAACGTGGCTGAAATTCCGAAAGAAGAGATTTCGGCACAGCTGAGCGATCAGGAATATATCCGTTCACTCGTCGCCGAACACGAGATGTTGACCGAAGAAGTGTTAGCAGAAGGGATTTATCACCCGCTCGAAGGCTACTTGTTCCCGGCCACGTATGAGTTCGACAAAGGTGTCACGCTCACACAAATCATCGATGAGATGCTCAAGCCGACCGAACAGCTTTATCTCGAGTATGCTGATACTGTCGAGGCGTCAGGACGTACGTTCCACGAGACGCTCGCCCTCGCTTCCGTCATCGAAAAAGAAGCAGTATCGACAGAAGACCGTCAAGAGATTGCCGGCGTGTTTGAGAACCGGCTTGCAGACGGGATGAAGTTGCAATCCGACCCGACCGTTTGGTACGGAACGGGCGAGACGTCAATTTTCACGTCGTTCAATGATTTGCAAAACGATTCACTGTATAACACGTACCGTTACCCTGGGATCCCGATTGGTCCGATTGCCTCGGTCAGTCGTGACGCGTTCGTAGCGACGCTCAACCCGAACGATACAGACAACGTTTATTTCTACGCACGGCCGCCTCGCGAAGGTTTCCCGAGCGGAGAAGTTCTGTTTGAAGTGACATATGAGGCACATCAACAGAACGTCAACAAATATCGCCCCGAATGGGAAGCGTTCGAAGAAGCAAACAACTGATAGATATGCGACCGGAGGCCTTGGCTTCCGGTCGTTTGAATGAATAGAGAGTAAGAGGTGTAAGACGTGGAACATTCATCCTATGAAGGATACGTGGAGGACTTGATTTTAAACCGGTCACCGCTCTTAGCGGAGATGGAAGAGTTCGCGCGCGTTCATCACGTGCCGATCATGGACTTGACCGGCTCAGAGGTGTTATTATCGTTGCTCGCGATGCAACGGCCGCAGCGTATACTTGAAGTCGGGACGGCGATCGGATACAGTGCGATCCGCATGGCTGAGCTGTTGCCAGAGGCCGAGATCGTTACAATCGAACGCAACGCACGTCGTTACGAGGAAGCGCTCGGCTTTATCGGACGGTCGGGCGTCTCGGACCGGATCACCGTCATTCACGGCGATGCGGTCGAACTGATTGGATCGATTGAAGGATCGTTTGATGCGGTTTTCATCGATGCAGCCAAAGGCCAATATCAAAAATTCTTTGATGGGTATGGCGCTTTAGTACCAATTGGTGGTACTATTTACAGCGATAATTTGTTTTTGAGAGGAGACGTCCTGCTCGAAGACGTGTCAGTTCTTGACCGTCGGAGACGCCGGCTCGTCCGTCTCGTAAAACAGTTTACTGAGCAATTGATGGCACGGACCGATTATCACACCGCGATTTTGCCTCTCGGTGATGGCCTAGCAATCAGTCGTAAATTACGATGAGGAGGATTTAACTTTGATGCAACATAAACCCGTCATTATCGGCGTGGCCGGTGGGACTGGATCTGGAAAGACGACCGTCGCCCGTGCACTCGTGGATGCGTTCAAAGGACAATCGGTCGTCATGATCGAGCAAGACGCCTACTATAAAGACCAGTCAGAAATGACGATGGAAGAGCGGTATAAGACGAACTATGACCACCCGTTCGCATTCGACAACGATTTGTTGATTGAACAGATCAAGCAGTTGCAAAATCATCAAGCGATCGAGAAGCCGGTTTACGATTATGCCGCCCATACACGTTCGGACGAGACGATTTCGATCCAACCGGTCGACGTCGTCATCGTCGAAGGGATTTTAGCACTCGAGGACGACCGTCTTCGTGAGTTGATGGATATTAAAGTGTTCGTCGACACAGACGCCGACGTCCGAATTTTACGCCGGATGCAACGCGATCTTAACGAGCGGGGACGCTCGATTGATTCGGTCGTCGCCCAATATACGAACGTTGTCCGTCCGATGCACTTGCAATTTTGCGAGCCGACGAAGCGTTACGCAGACATCATCGTCCCTGAAGGCGGCGAGAATTTTGTCGCCATCGATCTGCTCGTGACGAAGATCCGCTGGGTGCTTACGGAACGCAATCGGGCCTACTAAAATAAATCGTTTTCAATTCTGATTTGCTGTAATATACTAGGAGACAATGAAGGAGTGACGGATATGGCTGAAAAGCAACATTACATGACGTTAGAAGGACAAGAAAAGATTGAACATGAATTGAATGAACTGAAGACGGTACGCCGTAAAGAAGTCGTTGAAAGCATTAAGATTGCCCGTGACTTCGGAGACTTGTCTGAGAACGCTGAGTACGATGCAGCGAAAGAAGAGCAGGCTATGGTCGAAGGACGTATCGCACAACTTGAAGAGATGCTTCGTAACGCCGTCATCATCAAAGGTGATGTCGCGGACAATTCAATGGTCGCAATCGGGAAGACGGTGACGTTCTTCATTCAAGCAGACAATGAAGACGAAACATATACAATCGTCGGTAGTGCCGAGGCTGACCCGTTCACAGGGAAAATCTCGAACGAATCACCGATCGCGAAAGCGCTTCTCGGTCGTACCGTCGGAGACATCGTGAACGTGCAAACACCTGGTGGCGACATGGTCGTCGAAATTAAAGAAATCAAATAATGACTAAAAGAGCGGCATCCAATTGGAGGTCGCTCTCTTTCTGAGGAGGCTATCACATGAAAATCGGAATCATCGGGGCGATGGAAGAAGAAGTGAACTTGCTTCGTAACGAATTGACAGAACGGACGGATACAGAGATTGCGAACTATCACTTCTATGAAGGATACCTTGGCAACGTCCAGGTCGTCATCTTAAAGTCAGGGATTGGAAAAGTGAACGCGGCCATCGGGACGACGCTCTTGCTCGACAAGTTCAAACCAGATGTCGTTATCAACACCGGTTCTGCCGGTGGCTTCAAGAAAGGGATGAAAGTCGGCGACGTCGTCGTCTCGACGGAAGTCCGCCACCACGATGTCGACGTGACAGCGTTCGGCTATGAGTACGGCCAAGTTCCGGGCATGCCTGCTGCCTATAAAGCGGACGCGCACTTGATGGACGTCTGTAAGGAAGTCATTGAGAGCTTGCACGATGTGAACGTCCACACCGGGCTGATCGTCACAGGTGACTCATTCATCAACGATTCAAAACGAGTCGCGGAAATTTTAGGACATTTTGATGGTGTCGCAGCCGTTGAAATGGAAGCGGCCCCGATCGCCCAGACGTGCCACCAGTTCGGAGTACCGTTCGTCGTCACACGTTCAATCTCAGACAGCGCCGACGAAGAGGCGAACTTGTCGTTCGATGAATTTTTAGAGACGGCATCGATCAACTCGGCGAAAATGGTCATGGCGGTCACGAAACGGCTCGGACAAAGTGAATAATTCGAGAGGGATGCGTTGACATCCCTTTTTCATTCCCTTATATTAGTACCAGATACTAAGAATAGGGGTTATAGCTATGAACATTGGAATCATCGGCATCGGTTCATTCCTTCCGGATAACCGGGTCACGAACGTCGATTTGGAAAAACGTATGGATACGAGCGACGAATGGATTCGGACCCGGACCGGGATCGAGGCGCGTCATTTGGCCGATGCGGACATGTCGGTAGCAGACATGGCGACTCGGGCCGCTAAACGGGCGCTTGCGAGCGCAGGGGTTGTGATCGAGGACATCGACGCGATCGTCTGCGCGACGGCGACGGCACCATCATTCCCGGCGACAGCTTGTCTCGTCCAAGCGAACTTAGGCGCGAAACGTGCCGTCGCATTTGACGTCAGCGCCGCCTGTAGCGGCTTCATCTTCGCGATGGATACGGGGAAGAGCTTGATGCAGTCGAAAGGCTTTAAACGTACACTCGTCATCGGAGCCGAAAAGATGGGTAATTTGATCGATTGGGACGACCGCTCGACTGCCGTCTTGTTCGGTGATGGCGCAGGTGCAGTCGTATTGGGGGAAGATGACGTCGCGGCAATCGATTCGATCGTTCTTGGGAGCGATGGTACGGGTGGGAAGTTCTTATATGAGAATGCAGATGGTAAAATCGTCATGAACGGGCGTGAAGTGTTCAAGTTCGCGGTCCGGAAAATGCCGGACATCGTGTTAGAGGCGCTTCATCAAGCCGGTAAAGACATTGCCGACATGGACGTCTTAGTCCCGCACCAAGCGAACCGCCGCATCATTGACGCGGCGATAGAGCGGTTAGGGCTCGCTGAAGACAAAGTAGTCGTCACGATTCAAGACCATGCGAACACATCGGCCGCCTCGATTCCGCTCGCGCTTGCTGAAGCGGTTAAAATTGGGAAGGTCACGGCCGGGCAAACGGTCGTCATTGCCGGCTTTGGTGCCGGGCTCACTTGGGGAGCGAGCTGTCTCACATGGAATAACGCTAAAATCACGGAGGAGATTTGTTCATGAAACGAGTAGTCATTACAGGGTTAGGTGTCGTATCACCGTTAGGCAATGATGTCACAGAAATGTGGGGTCGGCTATTGAACGGGGACAATGCGGTCGATACGTTGACGAAGATTGATATTAGCCAGTACCCGGCAAAAGTCGGCGCTGAAGTCAAAGAATGGAATATCGAGCATTTGGTTGAGCCAAAAGAAGCTCGGAAGATGGACTCGTTCATCCAATACTCAATTTTAGCAGCGGACGCCGCACATCGGGATAGCGGTCTAGATGTGACAGCGATGGCGGACAAAGTCGGGACGTGGATTGGGAGCGGCATCGGTGGCGTCGAGACGATCGATAAACAAGCGAGCATCTTGCATGAACGCGGACCGCGCCGGGTCAGCCCGTTCTTCATTCCGATGATGATCCCGAACATGGCGAGCGGCCAAGTCTCGATCTACCTTGGGGCGAAAGGACCGAGCAACTGCTCGGTGACGGCTTGTGCGTCGGGCACGAACTCGATCGGCGAAGCGTTCCGTGTCATTCAACGCGGTGATGCGCTCGCGATGTTCGCAGGCGGGGCCGAGGCACCAATCACACCGTTATCGTTTTCAGGGTTCTGTGCCAATAAGGCGCTATCGACGAACCCGGATCCGGCGACGGCCTGCCGTCCGTTCGATGCAAATCGTGACGGGTTCATCATGGGCGAAGGCGCAGGTGTCCTCGTTCTCGAAGAATATGAGCACGCTAAAGCGCGCGGTGCCAAAATGTATGCCGAAGTCGTCGGATACGGGATGAGTTCGGACGCCTACCATATCACGGCACCGTCACCTGAAGCTGAAGGTGGGTCGAAAGCGATGAGTGAAGCGATGCGTGACGCCGGAATCGCACCGGAAGACGTCCAGTACATTAACGCCCACGGGACGAGCACACCACTCAACGATATGTTAGAAACGAAAGCGATCCGCAACGTGTTCGGGGAATATGCTGATCAGCTCGCCGTCAATTCGTCGAAATCGATGATCGGGCATTTGCTCGGGGCTGCGGGCGGCGTCGAAGCGGTCATCACGGCGTTGTCGATTCATGAGGGCCAGATTCATCCGACGATCAACTGTAACGAACCGGCAGAAAACTGTGACCTTGATTATGTTAGAGAAGGAAAGCGGGAACTTGATATTCAGTACGCACTGAGCAATTCACTCGGCTTCGGGGGCCATAATGCGACACTCGCATTCGCAAAAGTGACAGACTGATTGTAGAAAAATAGGTCAAAAACGGGTAGGGTATAAGGGTTGGTCTAACAGAAAGGAGAATGCCGAATGAAACGTTTTATCATCGGTGCCGCCTTGTTGGGTTCAGTCCTTATTCTTTTTTTGATCATTTGGAACGGACAACGCGAGCAGGCACGTGAACTAGTACCGCAAGAAGAACAAGTCGTGACGATCCACGGGGAGACGTTACCGGAGCAGCCGAACACGTTACTCGCCATCGACCCGAGTTCCCAGACGATATTGTCTCATGTCTATGAGGGATTGTATCGCTTCGGGGCGGACGGAGAAATCGAGCCAGGTCTCGTCGAGAGCTTGACCCGGTCAGAGGACGGTGCGACGTACACATTCTCGCTAAAGCCGAGTCAGACGGTGGGCGGCAAGGCGGT
The DNA here is from genome assembly GCF_004337085.1 of Exiguobacterium sp. SH5S13. Taxonomy (NCBI): domain Bacteria; kingdom Bacillati; phylum Bacillota; class Bacilli; order Caryophanales; genus Exiguobacterium; species Exiguobacterium sp. SH5S13. Next base: position 65,008 of record NZ_SJUS01000012.1, read on the forward strand.
AACCGCCGAGACGTTCGTCGACCATTTTAGAAAACTCGCGGACGACGATACGAACTCACCGTTTAGTTTTTTACTTGAAGATGTTAAAAATGGAAAAGCAATCAGTCTCGGAACAGCCGAGCCGGAGACGCTCGGTGTCAAGGCGGTCGATGCGCAGACACTCGAATTGACGCTCGAACGACCGATGGAAGGGTTCGAGGAGATTTTGGCAATGCCGGCGTTTCTTCCACAAACAGCCATCGGGGCTTGGCCAGAACTCGATGCGAACGGACCGTTTCAAATCGAATCGATTGACGCAGCCCAAGTGACACTGACGAAAAACGAATCTTACCATGACTCGGGTAACGTTACGCTCGAGCGCATCATCATTTGGGCGGACGCCGCGCTCGGGACGGAAGCGACGGGCATTCACCCGGTTCCTTATGGGACGGATGAAAGTGTGTTCGATTCACTTGAAAGTGAAGTGATTGACGTGCCTCGGAGCGGTGTCTTCTATTTGAAATCGAACGTCGATGAGTATCCGTTCGATGACCCTGACTTCCGCCGGTCGCTCGCGATTGCGCTCGATCGAGAGGCGTTCACCGATGCACTCGCCCGCGCCGAACAAACGACGGACCGCTTGCTCGTCACAGACGAGAGTGCGCAAGACGTCTCGTTTGAAGAAGATGCGTCTAGTTTGTTCGAGTCGGTCAAAGAGCGCTACGAAGAAGAAACGATTGACATCGAATTACTCAGCTTTGTCGATGAAGAAGCGAGACAAATCGCCGAGACGATTGAAACCGAACTTGAAAAACTTCCGGGGCTGTCTGTTTCCATCACGGAACTGCCGCTCGGTGACAAAGTTAGGAAAGAAGTCGCAGGTGACTATGCGCTGTCGCTGTCTGGTTGGCAACCGGATTATCCGGCGTACAGTGCTTATTTGACTCAATTTGAAACAGGAAATTATTTGAATTCGAGTGGTTATAAAGACGAGACGTTCGATCGGTTGATGGAGGAGGCACGCTCGACTGAGGTACTCGAGGCGCGGAACGAAGCGTATCGTCAAGCCGAAAAACGCTTGTTGGAAGAGGCAGTCGTTATTCCAATCTACCAAGCTGGAAGAACTTACGCGGTCGATTCCACCTATGCGGAAATTGGATTTCCGGTCATCGGTCCTTCGTACGTCCTAACTTTTTCAAAAGTTTATAAAAAATGAGCTAAAAGCCCGTCTCCCTAGGCGGGCTTTTAGCCTATGATAAAAATTTTTTAGAAAAATCAAAATAAATACTTTGCAAAATTATCAGAATATTGTATTATTGCATCAACGGGATTGTGGTAGCAAATTTTGTAAAGTTAACTTTCAGAATTTTCTACCATCGTTCATTTCGTTAAAACGAAAAAATCAGGGGGTCATCGTATTGAATAAGAAAAAAGGTTTTGCATTAGCAACGTCGGTAACGCTTCTATCTAGCGCGTTCCTAGCAGCTTGCTCGGGTGGGGAAGAAGAAACAACGACAACAAACGGAGATGGAGGTTCAGAAGGTAGTGCAGATGAAGCGCAAGTCCTCAACTTGCTCGACAGTGCAGACATTCCTTCACTTAACCCAACTCTCGCGACTGACGCAGTATCGTTCAACGTCTTGAACAACGTTAACGAAGGTCTCTACCGTATGGACGAAGAAGACAACCCAACACCAGGGATGGCTGAATCACACGAAGTTTCTGAAGACGGTAAAACGTACACGTTCAAAATCCGTGAAGGCGCAACTTGGTCTAACGGTGAGCCTGTAACGGCAAACGACTTCGAATACGCTTGGAAAGAAGTACTTAATCCGGACAACGGATCACAATATGCTTATGTCATGTCTGTCATCGAAGGCGCTGAAGCTTACAACACTGGCGAAGGCGAGCGTGACGCGGTCGGCGTTACAGCAACTGACGATCAGACACTTGAAGTTAAATTGACAGCACCAGCTGATTACTTCCTTGGTCTCACAAGCTTCGGCGTATTTATGCCTAAACTTGAAGCGTTCGACGCGGAACAAGGCGAGAACTTCGGTACGTCTGCAGAGACGACGCTCTACAACGGACCGTTCAAACTCGAAAGCTGGGAGCGCGAGCAAGGCTGGAAAATGGTCAAAAACGACGACTATTGGGATGCTGAAGCCGTCAAACTTGACGAAATCGACGTTAAAGTCGTTAAAGAAGTTTCAACGGGCGTCAACTTGTACGAAAACGGCGACGTTGACCGTACTGGTTTGACTTCTGAACTCGTTGCTCAATACCAAGACAGCGAAGATTTCTCGACTGTCGTTGAGCCGACACTCTTCTACCTCCAGTTCAACACTGAAGTTGAAGCGTTCGACAACCAAAATATCCGTAACGCGATCGACCGTGCTTACGATAAAGCAGCAATCTCTGAAACGCTTCTCGCGAACGGTTCAGTACCTGCGAACTACCTCGTGCCGAAAGACTTCGTAACAGGCCCAGACGGTGCAGACTTCCGTGACGCTAACGGCGACATCGGTGGTTACAACGTTGAAGAAGCACAAAAACTTTGGGAAGCAGGACTTGAAGAGCTCGGGACAGATTCTGTCGAAATCGAACTCCTCAACTACGACTCAGAGTCTGCGAAGCAAATCGGTGAGTTCATCAAAGGTGAACTTGAGAAGAACCTTCCAGGCATGACGCTTACGATCAAGCAACAACCGTTCAACAACAAACTCGACCTCGAGAACAAAGGTGACTTTGAGCTTACATTCGCAGGCTGGGGACCTGACTACCAGGATCCAATGACGTTTGTTGACCTCTTCGTAACTGACGGACCATACAACCGTGGTAAGTGGTCGAACGAAGAATTCGATGCACTCATCGAATCTGCGAAAGCGAACACAGATGCTGAAGCACGTTGGAAAGAGCTTCAAGATGCAGAGAAAATCGTTCTTGAAGAGAACGCGATCTCGCCAGTTTACCAACGCGGATCAGCTCGTCTCACGAAGCCGTACGTTAAAGGAATCGTTGAACACGGGTTCGGCGCTGACTACTCGTACAAGTGGGCATTCATCGAAGGCAAAGAGCAATAAGCAACATTCACCAGAAAGAGACAGGGACGCCTGTTTCTTTCTTTTTTTGTGTTCTTCCATAAAGAAGCCGCCCAACGCATGCGTTGGGCGGCTCTGTCTTATTTTTTCACTTTGGCACGTTTTCGGCTTAAGCCCATCGCTTTCTCGATCTTGGCGAGGTTCTTGTTCGCGACCGCTTCGGCTTTCTCACGTCCCGAGTCAAGGATCGCATCAAGCTCTGGCGAGTCGACGAGTTCGTGATAGCGCGCTTGAATCGGTTCGAGCATAGCGACGACCGCTTCGGCGACGTCTTGCTTGAACGTTCCGTAGTTCGAGTCTGCGTATTGAGTCACGAGATCTGTTATCGAAGTACCAGTCGATAACGAGTAAATCTCGAGTAAGTTCGAGATGCCCGGCTTATTCTCCCGCTCGAAGCTGATGACGCCGCTCGAGTCCGTGACGGCGCTCTTGATTTTTTTACGGATGACGTTCGGTTCGTCAAGCATCGAGATGAAGCCTTTAATGTTCGCGTCCGATTTCGACATCTTCTTCTCGGGGTTCGTCAAACTCATGATCCGAGCCCCTTCTTTTTGAATGAGCGGCTCAGGAATCTTGAACGTCTCATAATAGCGTTTGTTGAATCGTTCGGCCAAGTCGCGCGTCAGTTCGATATGTTGTTTTTGATCGTCACCGACCGGCACGAGCTCTGTCCCATAAAGTAGAATGTCCGCCGCCATGAGTGTCGGATAGATGAACAGCCCGGCACCGACGTTATCGCTGCCTTGCGATTTATCTTTGTACTGCGTCATCCGACCGAGTTCGCCCATCCCGGCGATACACGTCAACATCCATCCGAGTTGGGCATGCGCTTTTACTTCTGACTGGACGAAGATCGTTGCCTTCTCAGGGTCAAGTCCGCAAGCGAGATAGAGCGCCGCCAGCTTGCGGGTGTTGTCCATCAGTTCGACACGGTCGAGAGGGACCGTGATCGAGTGAAGATCGACGATACAATAGTACGCGTCATGTTCTTCTTGAAGATCGACGAATTGTTTCATCGCCCCTAAGTAGTTACCGAGCGTCACGACGCCGGTCGGTTTAATGCCTGAAAATATCGTTGCCATGCCTACACCTCCATAAAATATAAAAAACCGCAGTTCTCCGCCCGGAAAATCGGGACGAATAACCGCGGTGCCACCCAAATTTGCATGAAGTCATGCCACTTGATCGCGTTAACGGGCGTAACCGTCTCACCGTACTACCATTCAGGTGAGCCACTCTGAAGTCCATTCGCTTGAACGCTCTCCGTCTACTCGCAGCAACGTAGACTCTCTGGGGGAGAGGGGGTTCGAGGTACTTGTCTTCTTCCTCGTGTTTCTTATATTCTGCATTTAGTTTAGCATATTGGCGGAAAAACAAAAAGGTCAAACGAGGGTGATGACGTATGACAGGATCACACTGCCAATCCCGACGTATACCCAACGCCAAGCCGACTGTTTACGGACGGAACGTTCTTCTTTCATCTCGTCGTCGTCTTTTTCGTCTTCCTCATAATCGGAATCGATTTCCTTTAGTTTGGCGCGGCGATTTCGTTTAAACCCGTACATGATCCCGTCGAACAATCCTGAAGCGCTCATCTGTGAGAACATCCCGAACGCGAAGGCGATCATGCCGGCGACGAACAAGCCACCGCTCAAATGAAACGCGAACGATTCCGCGCGGTAATACGATACGTACGACCAAACCGTATAGGCAATTGTGACAATTCCCCAAACGATTAATATACTTCTAAAATTTTTCAATGTGACAAACTCCTTTCAACGTGACGACGCCAATTTATCACGTTTGCTTATGGTTCTATGATACGCGTAGTCCCGCTATTATGGCGAGAAGGAAGTTTTTTTAAATGACAGCGGTTTATTCCACAGTTGACAGTTTGATTAAAAATTTTTTACAATAGCCCTAACGTTCTTTCGTCGGATACTTTATGTAATATTCAGAAAATTAAAGAAAAAGAGTAAGATGTTAGTCCGACGGAATGCTAAGCTTCACGAGATTAGAAAGGGGACATCGCAATGAAGAAAAAATCGATTTTGCTAATGATGACACTCATCTTAGCGCTCGGTTCAGTGCTCGCCGCTTGCTCGACTGGCGGAGACTCTGACGGCGGTTCGTCTTCGAACGGAGAGAAAGTACTTCGTTTGACGGACACGTCTGACATTACTACAGCCGACCCGGCGCTCGCAACGGACGCAGTCGCGTTCAACTTGATCGCCAACACAATGGAAGGCCTTTACCGTCTTGATCAAGAAGGGCAAGCCGTTCCAGCCATCGCCGAAGGAGAACCGGAATTGAACGAAGACGAGACCGTCTACACGTTCACGCTTCGTGACGCCGAATGGTCGAATGGTGAGCCGGTTACAGCGAACGACTTCGTTTACGCTTGGCAACGTGCCGTGGACCCAGAAACTGGTTCACAGTATGCGTATATCATGAACACGGTAAAAAATGCCGAAGCGATCAACACGGGTGACCTTCCTAAAGAAGAACTCGGCGTGAAAGCAATCGATGAGAAAACGCTAGAAGTTACACTCGAGCGTCCGGACCCATCGTTCGTCTCACTCACATCGTTCGGTACGTTCACACCGATCAATGAAGCATTCGCAACTGAGCAAGGAGCGGACTTCGCAACAAACACAGAGAACCTTCTCTACAACGGTCCGTTCACATGGTCAGAGTGGGATCGTGAACAAGGCTATGTCTTGACGAAAAACGATGCGTACTGGGATGCTGACAACGTCGCTCTCAACAAAGTCGACGTTCGCGTCGTCAAAGATACGTCAACGGTCGTCAACTTGTATGAAGCAGGCGATGTTGATTACGCAGGCCTCGCGTCTGAGCAAGTCGCTGCTTTCCAAGAAGACGAAGACTATAACACAGGACTTCGTTCAGCGGTCGGTTACTTCAAGTTCAATCATGAAGATGAAGTATTCGCTGATGTGAACGCACGTAAAGCAATCGCTCGTGCCGTTGACCCAGCCGGTATTGTCGACCAACTGTTGAACAACGGTTCGATCGCAACGACTTCGTTCATCCCGAAAGAATTCATCAAGTATGAAGACGGAACGGATTACACAGAAGGCGTACAACACTTCGAGACGAACACTGATGAAGCAGCAACGCTTTGGGAAGAAGCAACTGGCGGCGAAGCGATCACAATCGAATTGCTTTCATTCGACAGTGAAGTTTCAAAACAAATCTCAGAGTATATGAAAGGCCAAATCGAATCGAACTTGCCGAACGTGACGGTTAACATCTCGCAACAACCGTTCAACAACAAGCTCGAACGCGAAGCGAACGGGGACTACCAGATGTCATTCGCCCTTTGGGGACCTGACTATCAAGACCCGCTCACAAACCTTGGCATCTTCACGTCAGACAACGGTCAAAATGACATCAAGTACAAGTCGGCAGCATATGACAAGTTGATTGATGAAGCTTCGGCTGAAACAGAGATCGATGCCCGTTACGACAAATTCAAAGAAGCGGAAACGCTCTTGATCGAACAAGACCAAGCGATCATGCCGATCTATCAGGCCGGTGTCGCTTACTTGATCCGTCCGAACATCGAGAACTTCAACCGTCAACTTTTCGGTGCTGATTACCAGTACAAATACGTTGATATCAACTAAATAGGCGAGGGGACATGCGCAAGCATGTCCCCACTTTTCTAAAAAAAAAAGCGAATTGAGAGAAAATACTATTCAAATGTTTTGTTGGTAAAGTATAATGGAGTAACAGTGAAAATTCAGAATACTTCAGAAACTGAGAGTTTTTTGATTTTCATATGCTGTGCTAAGAGCCTTGAGATGACGTTTGACCTATTCTTTCAGAAAATTCCTTTCATTTTGTGAATTCAAGAAAAGGGAAATATGTCATAGTGACGCTGTTGGTGCAAGCATAGACACAATTAGAAAAACAGGGGGTTTTTATTATGGGACGTTATATTCTTCAGCGGCTGGTTTACGGCCTCATCACGTTCTTCTTGATTGCGACGTTCACATTTTTCCTGATGGACCTGCTTCCAGGTTCGCCGTATCAGAACCAGGAAAAATTGACGGACACGCAAATTCAGATTTTGAACGATCGTTACGGACTCAATGATCCGCTTCCAGTTCGTTACGCGACTTACTTAGGGAACCTTGTCCAAGGCGACCTCGGCGTATCGTTCCGTACGGCCAACCGGCCAGTGACGGAGTTGATCATGGAACGAATCGGACCATCGGCCCAGTTAGGTATTCAGGCATTAGTGCTTGGTACGTTAGCCGGACTATTGCTCGGGATCGTTGCAGCGATTCGCCATAACACGTACATCGATTATGGTTCAATGTTCGTGTCGGTAATCGGGATCTCTGTCCCGTCGTTCGTCTTTGCGGCCCTGCTTCAATACTACGTTGGGGTAAAATGGGGCGTATTGCCTGTCGCGTTCTGGGACTCGCCGGCACATACGATCCTTCCGACCATCTCGTTGTCGCTCGGGGTCACCGCGTCGATCGCCCGTTTCGTACGGACCGAGATGCTAGAAGTGACCGGACAAGACTATGTCACGCTCGCGAAAGCGAAAGGATTAACCGGGAATGCAATCGTGTGGAAACATATGGTGCGTAACGCCATGATTCCAGCGATCACAATCCTTGGACCGATGACGGCTGCGCTACTCACAGGTACGTTCGTTATCGAGAAAATCTTTGCCGTTCCGGGACTTGGTGAATTGTTCGTAACGTCGATTACGTTGAATGACTATTCGGTCATCATGGGCACGACGCTCTTCTTCTCGGCTCTGTTCATTCTAATTATTTTACTTGTTGACTTGCTCTACGGAGTCGTTGACCCACGTATTCGTCTTGGGGGGGATAACTGATGATTGAAAATAAAAAAGATTTCGAGCAGTTCGACCAAGACATGTTCCAACGTGTCGAGATGAACGAACAGCTCGGTGAACGAATTGCTGGGAAAAGTTTGAACTTCTGGCAAGATGCATGGCTTCGTCTCAAGAAAAACAAAGCGGCCATCGTCTCGCTGTCGATCATTTTGATTTTAGTGTTGCTCGCGTTGTTCGGTCCGATGCTTTCAGCTCGTGACGCCTATGAACAAAATATCTCACAAGCGAAACTACCGCCTAAAGTCACAGGACTTGAGTGGGCCGGATTTGACGGCATGGCCAACCTCGGTGGGCGTGACATCAACTTCTATGAACAAAAAAACGTCGAAGAGAATTTCTGGTTTGGTACTGATTACCTCGGGCGTGATCTTTGGTCGCGTGTTTGGGAAGGGACTCGTATCTCGCTCTTCATCGGTTTGATGGCCGCAATCATCGATACGGTCATCGGTGTCGCTTACGGCGGCGTCTCGGCTTACTTCGGTGGCCGCATTGACAACATCATGCAACGGATCGTCGAGATTTTGACTGGTGTTCCTAACTTGATCTTGATCATCTTGTTCATCTTGATCTTTGACCCAGGTGTCTTCACCATTATCTTGGCGATGGCCATCACCGGCTGGATCGGGATGAGTCGACTCGTCCGCGGTCAAATTTTGAAACTGAAAAACCAAGAGTTTGTATTGGCTGCCCGTACGCTCGGTGCGTCAAGTAACCGTTTGATTTTCAAACACTTGATCCCGAACACGCTCGGTGCGATCATCATCACACTCATGTTCACGATTCCATCTGCCATCTTCTTCGAGGCGTTCCTCAGCTTCATCGGGATCGGACTTCAACCGCCACAAGCGTCACTTGGTACGTTGATCAACGACGGATACAAAGAGCTACGGACGTTCCCGTACTTGCTCGTCATCCCGTCAATCATCATCGTCTTGCTCATGGTCAGCTTCAACTTGCTCGCCGATGGCTTGCGTGATGCGTTCGACCCGAAAATGCGTAAATAATTTAAACAGAGGGGGACTCGTGCATGGAAACGATTTTATCTGTCCGAGACTTAGCAGTCTCGTTCCATACGTATGCCGGAACGGTACAAGCCGTCCGCAACGTATCGTTTGATTTGAAAAAAGGCGAGACACTCGCAATCGTTGGTGAATCGGGTTCTGGTAAATCCGTCACATCGAAAGCGATCATGCGTCTCATTCCGAACCCGCCAGGTGAGATCACGAACGGAGAAATTTTGTTCGAAGGAAAAGACTTGGCGAAGTTGTCAGAAAAAGAAATGTTGAAAATCCGCGGCCGCGACATCGCGATGATCTTCCAAGATCCGATGACGTCACTCAACCCGACGATGACAATCTTCAAACAGATTGCCGAAGGATTGAAGCAACACCAGGGATTGACAGGTGAAGATGCGAAGAAGCGTACGCTCGAATTGCTCACGCTCGTCGGGATCCCGAACCCAGAGGCACGTCTTAAACAATATCCGCACCAACTTTCAGGCGGGATGCGCCAACGGATCGTCATCGCGATCGCGCTCGCATGTAACCCGAAAGTGTTGATTGCCGATGAGCCGACGACAGCACTCGACGTGACGATCCAAGCTCAGATTTTAGAATTGTTGAAAGACATTCAGCAAAAAACGGGTACGGCTATCATCTTCATCACGCACGACCTCGGTGTCGTCGCGAACATGGCTGACCGTGTCGCCGTCATGTACGCCGGTAAAATCGTCGAAAGAGGAACGGTTGATGAAATCTTCTATGAGCCGCGTCACCCGTACGCTTGGGGACTGCTCGGATCGATGCCGCGTCCGACCGACGATCCGAACGAAGCGCTCCCGGCCATCCCAGGCACTCCGCCTAACTTGCTTGACCCGCCGAAAGGCGACGCGTTCGCACCGCGTAATCCGTATGCGATGAAGATTGATTTCGAGAAAGAACCACCGATGTTCCAAATTAGCGATACACACTATGCAGCGAGCTGGCTCTTACATCCACAAGCACCGCAAGTGACGCCGCCGCGAGCGATTCGTGAGCTCGCGCTCAAGTATCGTCCTGACAGCGCGTTCGCAAAATCGATTTTGAAAGGTGGTGCTGAATAATGGAACGTGAGAAATTACTAGAAGTACGAGACCTGAAGCAGCACTTTAACATTGGTCGAGGCCGCGTCGTTAAAGCGGTCGACGGCATCTCGTTCGATATTTACAAAGGTGAAGTGCTCGGCCTCGTTGGAGAGTCGGGTTGCGGTAAATCGACGACAGGCCGTACGATCATCGGCCTTTACGATGCAACAGACGGGGATGTTCTTTTCAAAGGTGAGAACGTCCACGGGAAAAAGAATAAGGCTGAGAAGTTGAAATTCAACCGGGCTATGCAGATGATCTTCCAAGATCCGTATGCGTCGCTCAACCCGAGGATGACGGTCGCTGACATCATCGCCGAAGGCATCGATATCCACAGCCTTGCCAAGACGAATGAAGAACGGATGAACCGTGTGTACGACCTCCTCGAGACGGTCGGCCTCACGAAAGAGCACGCGAGCCGTTATCCACACGAATTCTCAGGCGGACAGCGTCAGCGGATCGGGATTGCCCGGGCACTCGCTGTTGAACCGGAGTTCATCATCGCCGACGAGCCGATCTCGGCACTCGACGTGTCGATCCAAGCTCAAGTCGTCAACTTGATGAAAGAGTTGCAACGGGACCGCGATCTCACGTACTTGTTCATCGCCCATGATTTGTCGATGGTCAAGTATATCTCAGACCGGATCGGCGTTATGTACCAAGGTCACCTCGTCGAGCTTGCATCGGCAGAGCGCCTGTACGAGAACCCGATTCACGCCTATACGAAATCGCTCTTGTCTGCGATCCCGCTTCCGGACCCAGAACACGAACGGACACGTAAGCGGATCGTCTACGAGTCTGGCTCACTTGGTGCTGTCGGACGATCGGATGAAGATTCGAGTATCCCTGCGCTTCGTGAAGTCGAACCAGGTCACTATGTTTCGCTCACAGACGCAGAATATGAGGCGTATAAAGCCCAGCTCGTCTAATACGAAAAGGGGCTGGGACATAACTAGCCTGTTTTAAAGCTTTTCAATAAAAAGAGGGGTCCGGTCACCGATTTTCGGTGGCCGGACCCCTTCTTTGCACTTCCCCCGATGCCCACGGCGATGAACTTCCGTAGG
>NZ_SJUS01000013.1:0-71840 GCF_004337085.1 Exiguobacterium sp. SH5S13
ACTTGCTCAGGATTCGGGTACTTTGTCGCAATCCTGAGCCGAGCCCTGCTCATTGATATTGCAAAAAAATGAGCGACCAACTTCAGACGGTCGCTCATCATCGTTCACCAACATTGCGTAAGAACCACTCCTATTTTGCACTACACATCTTTGATACGTTCGTTTATGTAGTCTTTGTAGGGTTCGAGTTTTCCTTTCCTCTTTTTCCGCTTCACTTTCGTAGGTGCACTTTCCATCTTCAAATACTTTCGGATTGTCTTAGGATCATATCCCGTCTCGTCAGAGATGGCTCTGATTGTCCATCCTTTGCTTCTTAACTCACGAATCATAAAAAATCCCTCACTTCGGATCATGTCTCACACTCCATTTTCAGGTTGTCAGAATCATTATCCGTTAATTTGAGGGATTTTTAATACGTTGATATAAGGGATTTTAACAGCGTTGATTACAGACATAGAGACACCATTGCTGAAAGACAAGTTTCACGATATATTCGGTCGCTACGGGGCGACGCGGCTGTTCACAAGGGACGGTTCGACGTTCAACGAAATGGAAGCGCTCACAAAAGCGGACGGCGTCGTCGTCACCCGCTCACGGCGGGACGGCATCTTCCGGCTATATGACGAGGAGGCACGCGACATCCGCCTGTTCCGCGTCTCGGACTTGAACCAGGCCGAGCGGGCGAACAGCTTCGACGAACTGTTCGAGATGCTGCTCTGGCGCTTGAAGCAACAGGACGCGCTGCCGTTCGGGGCGGACCTGTACGTCGTCGGCTCGTACATAGACGACCATTGGCAGTTTGATTTGGAACTGATCGCGTACACGCTCACCCGGCTCGGGGATCAACCGATGCCAGACCACTTGATTCGGGAGCTTTGCCTCAAGTTGGTCGCATAACATTCAAAGGAGAATTGGACATGAAAAAATCGACAATCGCACTCGCATCATCGGTACTCGTCTTGTCATCATTGCTCGCAGCTTGCGGCGGAAAAGAAGAGGCGGCCACGACGACAGAAGACGGCAAGCCGGTCATCAACTGGTGGGGCTGGGCGCCACAACCGGAAGTCGGCGAGGCACTCGCCAAATCGTTCAACGAGTCGCAAGACGACTACGTCGTCAAGTTCAAGCGTCTCGAGGACTATGAGCAGCAACTCCAAGTCGCCATGCTCGGCGGCGACGGCCCGGATGTCATCGGCCTCAAAGAACCGATGATCCCGCAATACAAGGACCGCCTCGTCCCGGCGAAAGACTACATGGACAAAGCGGCCGGCGCGGGCTGGCAAGACAAGTTGATCGAGCTCGGCATCGAACAGACGACGGTCGACGGCGAACAGATGGCGGTGCCGGTCGGCTTCACGGGCCAGGCCTACCTCATGTACAACAAGACGTTGCTCGACAAATACGGCGTGACGCCACCGAAGACGTATGACGAGACGGTCAAAGCGATCGAGACGATCAACGCCTCGGGCGACGCGGTCATCCCGATGCAGCTCGGCGCGAAAGACGCCTGGGTCGGCACGGACGTGTTCAACGTCTTGAGCCACCAGGTCGCACCAGGCTACATCCAAAAAGTACTTGCAGGCGAAGCGAAATGGACGGACAAAGAGATGGTCGAGACGGCCGAACTTTGGCAACAACTGTTCGAAGACAAAGTGTTCCAAGAAGGGGCGCTCGGCCTCGCAACATACATGGACGGCATGAACAACTTCTTCGACAAGAAAGCAGCGATGTGGGTCATCGGCTCATGGGAAGCCCACTCGATGACGACGGTCGAGAAACGTGACAAGTGGAACAACTTCGAAGACGAGATCGGCTTCGTCCCGCTCCCGAACCTCGCGGGTGGCACTGAGCAACCGGTCATCGCCTCGATCGACATGGCGCTCGGCGTCAACAAAGAGTCGGAGCAACAAGACGGCGCGGCCGCTTTCATCGCCTACATGACGCAAGGCGAGGGCCAAGCGCTCTACATGGAGAAGTTCGAGATGGCACCAGCCGTCAAGGACATCGAAGTCGCGTACGAAGACAAGTTCACGTCTGACGTCGAGCGCGAATCGTACGAGATCTTGAACGAGACGGTGAAGAACGCCGTCGCGGGCCGCGGCATCCGTGACCCGAAAGTGTACGACACGCTCGGCAAAGAACTCCAGAACATCGCGGGCGGACAAGATGCGAAAGAAGCACTCGCACGCATCCAAGCCATCGCCGATCAAGGTAAATAATCGACACGAGCGCCAGTGGCCAGCCTGACTGGTGCTCGATTTTTTTAGCGGAAAGTGAGGGAACACTATGCAACACGCAACCGACTTAACGGAACAGGAACCAAAGCTGTCCGCGGTGCCGCCGAAACGGCCGGACCCGGTGAAGAAGAAAGCGCAGCTGAAAAAGAACTTGATCGGCTGGGCGTTCGTCGCACCGACCGTCCTATTCGTCATCGCCTTCATCTATTACGGTATCTTCTATAACGCGTATCACTCGGTGTTCTCATGGGACGGCATCTCGTTCGAGAAGACGTACATCGGGCTCGAGAACTTCGGCCGCATGTTCAGGGACCCTGAATTTTATAACGCGCTCAAGAACACGGGCATCTTCACCGTCCTGACCGTGACGATCCAAGCCGGTCTCGGGCTCGTCTTGGCGTACTTGCTCCACACGAAAGGAGTCGGCCGGACGTTCTTCAAATCGGTGTTCTTCTTCCCGGTCGTCTTGAGCCCGGTCGTCCTCGGCGCCGCGTTCTCGCAGATCTTCGACTTCCAGTTCGGTTACATCAACGAATTCTTACGCATGGTCGGCTTAGGCGCGTTCGAGCAGAACTGGCTCGGTGACCAAGACGTCGCGCTCTACTCGATCATCTTGATCAACATCTTCCAATGGACGGGCTCGTCGATGATCATGTACTACATGGCGATGCTCGCGATCGAACGAGAAGTGTTCGAGGCGGCCAACATCGACGGTGCCGGCTTCTGGCGCACGCTGTGGAGCGTCGTGTTCCCAAACTTGAAAGGGACGACGTTCACGCTGACGATCCTCGGGGTCATCGGTGGACTGAAGACGTTCGACATCGTCTGGATCTCGACGCAAGGCGGCCCGGGTAACTCGACCGAGGTCATCTCGACGTACTTGTTCCGCAAGTCGATGCTGCACCAAGAGGTCGGCTACGCCAGTGCCGTCGCCATCATCTTGTTGATCATCGCGCTCGGCATCACGTACTTCCAGACGCGTGTGCAGAAGAAAATGGACTGAGGAGGGGTACCCATGGAAATTCAAACGAAAAAAGGAAGATGGCTCACCAATGTCGGCCTGTCACTCATGGCGGTCATATGGTTGTTCCCAATCTTCGTCATGTTCAAAGAGAGTTTACGGGTCAACGGCTTCAGTAACTATATCGCGACGTTACAGAACCCGAACTTTCCCCAGTTCGTCTTCAACAGCTTCATCGTCGCCTTCTTCATGATCATCATCTCGATCTCGTTCCTCGCCTTCGCGGCGTTCGGCTTCTCGAAGCTCGAGTTCGCCGGGAAACGGTTGCTGTTCAACCTCGTCTTGGCCGGGCTCATGCTGCCGGTCGCCTCGCTCATCGTCCCGCTCTTCTTCACGCTGCGGACGCTCGACGGGCTGAACAGTTATTGGGGGCTCATCGGAGCTGAGGTGGCGTTCTTCCTCCCGTTCGGACTCATGCTCATCAAGAGCTACTTCGACGAGCTACCGAACGAGTTGATGGAAGCGGCCCATATCGATGGGGCGTCGACGTTCCAAATCTTCTATAAGATCATGATGCCGCTCGCCAAACCGGCGCTCGCGACAGCGACGATCTACGCGTTCCTCAACTCGTGGAACGAGTACTTGATGGTGCTCACGTTCATGACGGACCCGGCCAAGCAGACGGTGACGCTCGCGCCGACGTTCTTCACGGAAGCGCTCGGCGGGGACCCGGGTAAACTATACGCCTCGCTCGTCTTGATCAGCTTGCCGACGATGGTGTTCTATATCTTCTTCCAACGCTTCTTACAAAAAGGAATGACTTCGGGAGCGGTCAAATAATCGATTGAGGTGACTAACATGTATGTAGGAGTAGACTATTACCCAGAACAGACGGACCGTGCCCTGTGGGATACGGACGTCCGCTTGATGAAAGAGTTAGGTGTCAACGTGATCCGGATGGCCGAGTTCGCGTGGACGATGATGGAGCCGGCCGACGGCGAGTTCGACTTCGCGTTTTGGGACGAGGTCGTCGCCAAGTTCGGCCAAGATTTCGACATCATCCTCGGCACGCCGACGGCGACGCCGCCCGCCTGGCTGATCGAGAAGTATCCGGACATCTTGCCGGTGACGGCCGACGGGGTCAAGATCAGTTTCGGGGCCCGGCGTCACTACACGGTCAACAGCCCGGTGTACCGCGAGTACTGCGAGCGCATCACCCGCAAGATGGCCGAGCGCTACGGCAAGCATCCGCGCGTCATCGGCTGGCAGACCGACAACGAGTACGGCCACGAGAAATCGGACCGCTCGTACGGCGACGTCGACCAAGTCGCGTTCCAAGCATGGCTACAAGACCGCTACGAGACGCTAGACGCGTTGAATGCGGCCTGGGGGACCGTCTTCTGGAGCCATACATACTCGGCATGGAGCCAGATTCCGGTCCCTCGCACCGTGTTCCAAGAGCACAACCCGTCGCTCCTCGTCGACTTCGACCGCTTCTGCTCGGACGCGTACCGTTCGTTCAATAAGCTCCAAGTCGACACGCTCCGTCCGCTCATCCATGACGATGCGTTCATCACGCACAATCTCGTCTATAGCGACATGGCGATCAACCAGCAACAGATGGCCCAAGACCTCGACTACGTCTCATTCGACAACTATCCGGTCTGGGGCGGGCTACCGGAGCCGAACCGGTTCGAGAAGACGGCGCACGACCACGATCTGTGCCGCTCGTCGAAACAAGGCAAAGGCTTCTGGGTGATGGAGCAGTTGAGTGGCGCCCAAGGCTGGAGCCGGATCGGCTACTTGCCACGACCGGGCCACATCCGTCTTTGGACACACCAAGCCGTCGCCCGCGGCGCCGAGGCGATCGTCTACTTCCGCTTCCGAGCCGCGCATTTCGGCACCGAGGAGTTCTGCCACGGCATCATCGACCACGACGGCAAGCCGAAACGCAAATTCGATGAAGTGCAAGGCGTCATGAAAGAACTTTCGACGCACGGTGACATGATCAACGCGGCCGAATATAAGGCCGACGTCGCCGTCTATTACGACCAAGAGAACTTATGGGCGTGGACGCACCAGCCTCATTCGGATGCGTTCAACTTCAAGCAAGAGTTCGTCCGCTTCTACGGCGCGGCCGTGCGCCAAGGCGTCAACACCGACATCGTCTTCCCAGGGGACGCGATCGACAAGTATAAACTCGTCGTCGTGCCGCTTTATTTCCTCGGCAATGACACGTTCGACAAATCGCTCATCGACTATATCGAGAACGGCGGCCACGTTATCTTCACGTACCGGACCGGCGTCAAAGACCCGATCAACCGCTGTCACTTTGATACGCTCCCAGGCAAGTTCGCGACATACGCCGGTATCGAGATCGACGAGTATGAGAGCCTGCAGGCCGTCCAGTCGAACCAGGTTCGCCTAGGCGACTACGTGTCTGAGGCGAACATGTGGTGTGATTTGATCACGCCAAAAGGTGCCGACGTGCTCGCGACGTATGAGCAGGCGTTCTATAAAGGGACGGCCGCCGTCACGCGCCACACGTATAAAGGCGACGTGACGTACATCGGCTCATCGGTCGACGATACGATGCTTGATGTGATCTACAACGAGGCGCTCACGCGCGCCGGCATCGACGCAACGCGTCTTCCGGACGACGTCGAAAAAGTCGATCGTCACGGCGACGGTCACGTCATCCGCTTCTATATGAACCATTCGACGGACGTCACGTCGACGGTCGAGATTGGTGACGAGTGGCAGACGCTCGACGGGGACGCGGTCTCTGGGACACTCGAGCTCAAACCGCTCGACGTCATTATGTTGAAACGGGAGGTGGGGGCATGATCTATCGCTTCGACAACCGGTTTGTCATTGAAGGGAAGCAGATTGCCTACGTGTTCGACGTCGACGCCCGGGGCCGGCTCGTCCATCAATACCTCGGCGATCGGCTCCTTGAAACGGATTACATTGAACTACCAGATCGTCGGGTGTTGCACTCGTCGTTCGAGACACCAGAAGGCGTCGCCGCGTACGAGTTCGTCTCGTTCGGCGACCTCGTCTACACCGAGCCGACGCTCAAAAGCCATACGGCGACTGAACGGCTGCACGCCTTCACGTTCCAAGACGCACGGATCGGTCACGACACGCTCGAGCTCGACTTGGTCGACTCGATCCAACAGCTGACGGTCACGCTCCACTTCACCGTGTATCCGGCGTACGACATCATTGAACGGAAGATGACGGTTCAAGCCGGGACGGACGTCACGCTCGAGAGCGCGCAGTCGTTCAGCCTCGGGTTGACCGAGCGCAATCTGCGCCTCAGTCATTTTTCAGGGGCGTGGACAAGTGAGTTCCAATTACAACAAGGTGAGTTACTCCCAGGTAAGAAGACGATTGAGAGCCGGCGCGGACTGACGAGCCATCAAAGCAATCCGTGGTTCGCGCTCGACGATGCGGCGACGGAACAGCACGGTGAGGTCATCTACGGCTTCCTCGGCCATTCCGGCAACTGGGCCGTCCATTTCGAGCGCGACCAGTTCGGCTTCACGCAAGTGACGGGCGGGCTCAACACGTTCGACTTCGCGAAACGGCTGGCTTCAGGTGACGTGTTCACGACGCCAGCGGCCTATATCGGCTACACACAACTTGGTTTCGGGGCGATGAGCCGGAACGCGCACGACTTCGAGCGCGACGTCATCATGCCGGAACGGACGCGCGAGACGCTGCGTCCCGTGCTCTACAATTCATGGGAGGCGACGTATTTCGACGTCAGCGAGGACGGGCAGAAACGTCTCGTCGATGAGGCCGCTGCAATCGGTTGCGAGCTGTTCGTCGTCGACGACGGCTGGTTCGGCGAACGGAACTCGGACGCGGCCGGTCTCGGCGACTGGCACGTCAACAAGACGAAGTTCCCGAACGGGCTAGAGCCGCTCATCCGCTACGTCGAGGACAAAGGCCTCCAGTTCGGCCTCTGGGTCGAGCCGGAGATGGTCAACCCGGATTCAGATCTCTACCGGTCGCATCCCGACTGGATCTACCACACGAATGGACGCCCGTCGACGACGTCGCGCAACCAGTTCGTGTTGAACTTGGCGCTGCCGGAAGTCGAGGCGCACGTGACGCATCTGTTGGACGATCTGCTCGAGAACCATGCGATCCGCTACATCAAATGGGACATGAACCGCGCCTTCTCTGAACCGGACAGCCCGCATTTAGGTGACGCGAAAGAGTTGTGGCTCCGTCATACGGAAGCGGTCTACCGTATTCTCGACACGCTCCGGGACAGACACCCGGACGTCGCCTTCGAGTCTTGTGCCGGCGGCGGCGGCCGGATTGACCTCGGCGTGCTCTCGCGCGTCGAACAGGTCTGGACGAGCGACAACACCGACGCGCTCGACCGGCTCGAGATTCAGGAAGGATTCTCCCACGCCTATAACGCCAAGATGATGAGCTGCTGGGTGACGGACGCGCCGAACTGGCTGAACGCCCGCGCACTCCCGCTCAACTATCGCTTCGTCAGCGCGATGCAAGGCACGCTCGGCATCGGCGGCAACTTGCTCGAATGGAGCAAGGAAGACCTAGCCGCGTCGAAGCGTTGGATCGAGACGTACAAGTCGATCCGCCCACTCGTGCAGCACGGGACGAGCTATCGTCTCGCTTCACTCAAGAAAGAAGGGTTCCACGCGATGGGCTATACGGACGGGGAGGACTACGTCGCCCTCGTCAACGCAGACCGCCGTCATTACGGCAACAACAAGCTGCGCCTCAAACTCGCCGGGCTCGACCCGGACCGCGTCTACTTATATGAAGGAAGACGTTTGAGCGGCCGCTACTTGATGCAACAAGGGATCACATTGACACAACAAATCGATTATGACGCTTACTGCCTGGTCATCCACCCGGCGTGAGCGATGGAAGGGATGGAGTCGTATGCTTGCATTTGATTTAGCACACCTGAACGAACAGTTCGAGACCGTGTTTTTGGCGGGGCCTGAGCGGATCTTCTTCGCACCGGGCCGCATCAACTTGATCGGCGAACACACGGATTACAACGGAGGTCACGTCTTCCCCTGTGCCATCACGTTCGGCACGTACGGGCTCGTCCGGAAGCGCGAGGACGGAATCATTCGCGTCTACTCGCTCAACTTCGAGGCCGTCGGCGTCGTCACGTTCCCGGTGACGGACGGGACGTATGACGCTGGTCACGACTGGGCCAACTACGTCAAAGGGGTCGTCGCGCTCCTGCGTCAAGACGGTCACGACGTCGGAGGATTCGACTTCTTCCTCGCCGGCAACATCCCGAACGGCGCCGGACTGTCGTCGTCGGCCTCGCTCGAACTCGTGACGGCGCTCATGATCAATGACGTGTACGGCCTCGGGCTCGAGCGAATCGACCTCGTCCATCTCGGTCAACGTGTCGAGAACGACTTCATCGGCGTCAACTCAGGCATCATGGACCAGTTCGCGATCGGGATGGGCAAGGCCGACCACGCCATCCTGCTCGATTGCGACACGCTCCATCACGACTATGCGCCGATCAAGCTCGACGGTTACGACATTTTGATCATGAACACGAACAAGCGCCGCGAACTCGCCGACTCGAAATACAACGAGCGCCGGACCGAGTGCGACACGGCACTCGGGCTGCTCCAAGAGCGGTTCGACGTCGCTTCGCTCGGCCAGCTGTCGGTCGCGACGTTCGAGACGGTCGCATCGGAACTCCCGGAGACGCTCCGGAAACGGGCCCGCCACGCCATCTCGGAGAACGAGCGGACGAAGCTCGCCTTCACCGCCCTTCAAGACGAAAAGCTCGACGTGTTCGGGCAACTGCTGAACGACTCGCATGCGTCGCTTCGTGACGATTACGAAGTGACCGGCGTCGAGCTCGACACGCTCGTCCAGGCGGCGCAAGATTGCGACGGCGTCATCGGCGCCCGCATGACCGGTGCCGGTTTCGGTGGCTGCGCCATCGCCATCGTCGACAAGACGTCGACGGAAGCCGTCATCCAGACCGTGTCGACCGTATATGAAACAACGATCGGCTACGCGCCGACATTTTATATCGCGTCCGTCGGGGACGGCGCGCGTGAACTCGTAGAGGAGGAAGTCAAATGAGTGTACTCGTCGTCGGCGGGGCCGGTTATATCGGCTCCCATGCAGTCCGCGCCTTGCTCGCGCGCGGGGAAGACGTGATCGTGATCGACAACCTTCAGACCGGGCATATCGAGTCGGTCCCGAAACAAGTCCGCTTCTATGAAGGCGACATCCGTGACCGTGCGTTCATGGACGAGACGTTCGCGAACGAAGACGTCACAGAAGTGCTTCATTTCGCCGCCAACTCGCTCGTCGGCGAATCGATGGAGGAACCGCTCGCGTATTACGACAACAACGTCTTCGGGACGCAAGTGTTGCTCGAGACGATGCGCAAACACGGCGTCGCGCGGATCGTCTTCTCCTCGACGGCCGCGACATACGGCAATCAGGACGAGATGCCGATCCGAGAGACGGCTGAAACGAACCCGACGAACACGTACGGGGCGACGAAGCTCGCCATGGAGACGATGATGAAGTGGTGTGACCGCGCCTTCGGCATCCGTTTCGTCGCACTCCGCTACTTCAACGTCGCCGGGGCCGATCCGTCGGGCGAAATCGGCGAAGACCATACACCGGAGACACACCTCATCCCACTCGTCCTCGAAGTGGCGAACGGGCAGCGTGAGGCGATCACCGTATTCGGCGACGATTATCCAACGCCTGACGGCACATGTATCCGCGACTACATCCACGTCCAAGACCTCGTCGACGCCCACGTGCGCGCGCTCGACTACTTGAAACGAGGCGGAGACAGCGACGTGTTCAATCTCGGTACGGAGACGGGACTGTCGGTGCTCGAGATCATCGAGGCGGCCCGCCGTGTGACGGGACACGCCATCCCGGTCAAAACTGGTGTGCGCCGTGCCGGCGATCCGGCGATGCTGATCGCGTCACCGGACAAGGCGAAACGCGTGCTCGGTTGGACACCAGAGCGCTCGACGGTCGATATGATTCTCACAGACGCCTGGAACTGGCACGAGTCACATCCGGAAGGCTACAAACACTTAGAGGGGGCGAGACGATGATCGATGCAACGATTGAAGCGCTCGTCGAGGCGGCGATCCGCGAGGAACTGATCACGGAGCAAGACCGCATCTACTCGCGGAACCGTGTGCTCGCACGATTGAACAAGCTCGACTTTGACAAGCCGACGTTCGTGCCGCGCGACTCGATCCCGAACTTGCTCGAGACGTTGACCGAATACGCGGTCGAGTCTGGGCTCGTCGAGAATTTATTAGAGGAGAAGGACCGATTCATGGCCGAGGTCATGGACGTGTTCGTCTCGAAACCGTCCGAGGTGACGCGCACGTTCAACGCGCTCCGGGCAGTTGACGTCGAGGCCGCGACGAGTTTCTTCTATAAGATGAGCCAGGCGTCGAACTATATCCAGACGCAGCGGATCGCAAACAACATCACGTACAAGGCACCAACCCGCTACGGCACGCTCGACATCACAATCAACTTGTCGAAGCCGGAGAAAGACCCGCGCGAGATCGCACGGGCCCGGCTACAACCGGCGCCAGAGACGAACTATCCGACGGGGTTGCTCGCGATCGAGAACGAAGGTTACGGCGGACACTTGAAGCATCCGGCCCGGGCCAACCACCGCATCATCCCGCTCACGCTCGGCGGGGAAGAGTGGTCGTTCCAATACTCGCCGTACTTGTACTACAACGAACACTCGATTTTACTGTCGAACGAAGTGCGCGACATGGTCATCGACCGGTCGGCGTTCGAGCGTCTGCTCGACTTCGTCGGTCAGTTCCCGCATTACTTCGCTGGGTCGAACGCGGACCTGCCGATCGTCGGCGGCTCGATCTTGACGCACGACCATTACCAAGCCGGCCGCTACCGGTTTGCGATGGACGATGCCGACGTCGTTGCGACGTACCGCTCGGACCGTTACGACCAAGTCGACATCGAGACGCTCGAATGGCCGCTCTCGGTCGTCCGGCTCCGTTCGACGCAGCGTGAGCAGCTCGCTATGTTGGCGAACCAACTGCTCGGCCACTGGCAAAACTACGAGGACGGTGACATCGTGCCGTATACGGGCGACGTCCGCCACAACACGGTGACGCCGATCGCCCGGCGCCGCGATGGCCGCTACGAGCTCGACCTCGTCCTCCGCAACAATCGGACGAGCGAGGCGCATCCGGACGGCATCTTCCATCCGCACGCCGACGTCCATCATATCAAGCGCGAGAACATCGGCTTGATCGAAGTGATGGGGCTCGCCGTGTTACCGGCCCGACTGAAGACCGAGCTCGAACAAGTCGTCCGTTTCATCGAAGGCGAGGACGTCGAGGTCGCGGACATGCACAAGGCGTGGGCCGAGGAGTTGAAGACGAAGTCAGGTGACGCGCGTGTGCTCGTCGACCAGGCCGTCGTCGACAAGTTCGTCAAAGGGTTAGAGGACGCGGGTGTGTTCAAACAGACGGTCGAGGGGCAGGAGCGCTTCACGGCGTTCATGAGCTCATTTTTGAGTCACGTCGATAAAGTAGAGTACGGCGCGTCGTCTTCGGGAATGAACAGGTAAACTAGTCGAAGTAGGTGAGCCAATGAGAGAAGCAACGATTGAAAACAAGAACGGCATGCGGCTGTCGGCGATCGAGTACGGCTGTGCCATGACCGAGCTGACGGCACCGGACCGTGACGGCAACATGGACTCTGTCATTTTGAAATA
Organism: Exiguobacterium sp. SH5S13; assembly: GCF_004337085.1. Taxonomy (NCBI): domain Bacteria; kingdom Bacillati; phylum Bacillota; class Bacilli; order Caryophanales; genus Exiguobacterium; species Exiguobacterium sp. SH5S13. Next base: position 11,978 of record NZ_SJUS01000013.1, read on the forward strand.
TGGCGACTTGGATCAATATCTCGAGAATCCGGTCTATTTGGGCTCGGTCGTCGGCCGTATCGCCGGAAGAATCCGTAACGCCGAGATTGATGGTGTGGCCTTGACCCCAAGCGAGGCCCCGCATCATATCCACGGCGGGACGGACGGTATCACGTCGCGGTATTGGGACATGGACGTCGACGGACAGGCGATTCAATTCATATACTTAAGTCCGGACGGGGAAGAAGGCTACCCGGGGAACGTCCGCTTCAAAGTCATCTATGAACTGACGGACGACAATGAACTCGTCGTCACGATGACGGCTGATACGGATAAACTGACGTGGGTCAACTTGAACCATCACAACTATTTCAACCTCGGTGGGCGACCGACGATCCACGATCACGTGCTGACGCTGCCGGCCGACCACGTCGCGCGGCTCGATGATGAGTCGCTCCCGACCGGGGAACTGCAGCCTGTCGATGCGACACCGTTCGACTTCCGCGACGGGAAAGCAGTCGGCGAGGCGATCACGTCAGACGATGAAGCCATCGCGAAAGCCGGCGGGCTTGATCATCCGTTCATCTTGAAGGATGGGGTGGCGCGGTTGCACGACCCAGTGAGCGGACGCGTGCTCGACGTCGAGACGAACCAACCGGTCATGGTCGTCTATACGGCGAACTTCCTAAGCGAAGAAACACCAGTCACGCTCGACGGACGGCAGAAACACAGCGCCATCTGTTTAGAAGCCCAGGCGCTTCCAGACGCGCCGCACTATCCAGACATCGCCACTTCGATCGAACTGAAGCCGGGTGAGTTGTATCACTCGAGGACGGTTTATAAGTTTAGTGTTGAATAAGCGAAATGGACCCCACTACGCAGCGATGCGAAGTGGGGTTTTTGAGTACATAAAAATATCAAAAGGGGGAAATGAACGAATTGATAAAAGGTATAAATATAGTATACTTAAACTATATAAAAAGACATAAAACTATAAAAAGCATTCAATATTTAAGAAATAGTATATATATAGTGGACTTTCGTTGAGGAGGGATTGAAATGAATCATCATAAACCGATGACCATTGAGGAAGTTGTTGCTGAAAATATTAAAGTCTACATCCAAGCAATTGATAAAACGAACAAGTGGGTATACGAACGGGCGGGGATGTCAAAACAGACGTTTTACAACTTGTTAGCGGGCAAAGGGGAAATCACGCGTAATGTTGAGAAATTAAATCGATTGTTCCGGATTCAGGACCCCATGTACTTCTATCGAACTGATTTTACCCCGCCATTATCTGTTGCAGAGATTGAAAAAACGATGAACTTACAGCAAATGGCCGCTGCAAACTACCATGTTGGATCAATTGGTTCGGAAGCAGAACAATTGAATCATACATTTAAAACGCTAGATGAAGTGATCGATTTACTGGACACGCTGCATACAGTCGCTGAGGTGAACCAATTGTGATTACAAAAGAGAACCTACTACAGGTCGTCGAATCAAATCGGCGGTTGTTACCTAGCGTCCTAAGTAAAGTCGAAGAAACGAGAGAAATCAGTTTGCTATTCCGCTATAAGCCTGTCGAGGTAATTAAGCACTACTTGATGCAGACAGCAAACGTGATTTTATTCCCGAGCTCATTTCCGAATTACGGAGGAATGGTGACTTATCGAAATCATCGCTTTTATATCCATATCAACACGGCACAACCTAGAGTTTACGAAAATTTTGTATGGGTGCATGAGTATTATCATTTCAAATATGAGCAATCAAAAATAAAAAACGCGGCGATTCAGACTTTTTTTGAAGACTCAGTATTAAATGAGCATGAACGCCAAGCCAATCTATTTGCGGCAGAACTTTTAGTCGATGGCAGGCTTCTTAGTGATTTGTTCCAACAAGTGACCCGAACACTGCGAGATCGTCCGTTAGTCGACCGAGTGCTTCATTTGATGCCTGTCTTTGAAGTGCCTTATAAAGTGATTGTTATTAAATTGCTTCAAGACGGTTTGCTTTCAGAAGACGATGCCCTAAATCTGATTGATCATGAATATCGAGAGCAGCTGCCAGATGATTTTGATCATTCAATCTTACAACCAACATTGGTCATCAAATTAGATGACTTGAATGAAATGCTGCGTGATCCTTCCGTTATTTCTGGACTTCGTGAAAGCGACTTGGCTAGCATCCGGAATCGCGCCTCAACTCTGCAAGATCGAATCCGTGAGGAGCGCGCTCAGTATGACTGAATTTTGGTCTTTTGAGGATTCGACATATGATGCGATTCGTAACTACGTGACCACAGACTGGAATTATGCACCGGATGAGACCATTTATATATTGGATAACATGTTGTTGTCCAAGTTGGCAAAAGTGGCGAGAGAACATCCAAGTGCGTTCATCGAAATGGCTGACTATTTTGTGGAGGAGCAGGCTGTATTTTTGATTCCTGACATTATATTTGAGGAAAGTGCGAAATCGAAACATACGGATTCTGAGCGCTATGCTTCGTGGTATTTAGACTTCTTCAAACGAATGAGTCAAGCTTGTAAAGTGATTCGAATCGATTTCCACACCACGTACCAGATTATGATAGATGGCGTTACGAATATAGAAACGGGTTTTTCCAAATTCAAACTAATTGCAAAAGAGACGGTACGAATGAACCCCGACTTGTCGGAACAGGTCAATGCGGCAACTAGCGTTGATGAAATCAAAGAAGCCTTTTATTCCGTCTCAAAGGACTGTGGTGAACGAGTTGTGCATCTGCTCGCCTGTGCGTTGTTACTAAACGGCGCACAGAGCGTAACTGTATTAAGTGATGAAGAAGCAGGGGTATTTATCGTTCGACAAATGTATGCCCGGAACGAACGCTTGTTACAACTCTTGTATATGCAAGATAAGTATGTATTTCTTAGCAGTTACCTCCTCTACTCATTCGATCGACTCCTCTACAACGTCTTGATTAAACGAAAACAGGAGGACGTGCTCGATTTTCTGAATACGGTGAGAGATTCGCGTGATCAAACCCGTTATGTGAGAATTATCTTTGGTGACGAAAGTGATCGAAGTCAGCTTGATAATAGTCAATTTACAGATATGATTTTTGATGACAAAGCTAAAATCACATTTTGAATGAGTCTGGCTTAAGACAAATGAAAGACCATCGTACCTGTCCTAGACAAGTCCGATGGTCTTTTGCGTTACGCTTTGACTGCATATAGCTCATCCAACACATCGGTCACTGTCGCGCTGAACGAACGGAACGCCGGGTCATCGATAAGTGAGGTCATCGCATCTTTGACGAAGGTGGCGTTCGTCCAGTCCGAGACTTCGGTCGTCTCGGTATAGATGCGGGTGAATTTTTTCCCTTCTTGCTTTCCAGACTTCCAAAACGAGATATGCTTCGCTTCGAGTGCTTCCAGAAGCGGCAGACGTTCGGCATAATCGATCGGTCCGACCTCGACGTAGAGCTTGAGACGCTTGCTGCCTTTTCGTTCGAACCAGATGATCAATCCATAGTTGAGCCAGTACTTCTTCAAGCGATCCATCTGTTCCAAACTCGGTAACCAATCGTCCATGACAAAGTTGGGGACACGGGGATGGGCCGAATATGTCGTTATACCTTGTTCTTTCACAAACTCTAGGAACGCTTGACGAACGAGATCACTTCCCGTCTCAAAGATGTAGTCGATTGTCTGGCACTTTCGATTATAGATGAGGAGCAGGTGACGTTTCGTCTCAGCGTCGAACGTGGTGAGCGTCTTCACCGCTTGGCGGAGCTCGATTTGTTTTTGTTTCGCCGGATTGGCATTCGCGTACAATAAGTGAATCGCAGACGCATAGTCTTGATAGAGTTGCAGAGCCGTCTCCATCGTCTTCTCGTCATCGACGAGTCGTTCTTCGAGCAGAGTGACGTAGTACGATAAGAAATCGTGGATGTTGTCAGCAATTGTCGCCTTGTTCAATGTCAGCTCTTGCTTGATGATGTGGAGCACGTCTTCATACGTTAACATCCAGTACGCATCGTGCGACGGTGTATCACCCGACAGCGTTAAGAACACAGGGAGAACGTTCCATTCTGAATAGTGTTTCTTTACACTTGTTAAATAACGGGCCAGCTGACCTGCGGATTCAACTGAATGAACTTTGTTTTCGATGAGTAAGACGATGTTCAACGTCGGTATTTCAATGAGCAAATCGACCGCACCATTCCCATTCGTTGACCACTCGCGGTGGACGACGACGTCGGACAATGACGCATGAGCGAATGACAAGTAGGGAAATTCATCGATTTTATTCTCGTTATCGGCTCTCGTCACAAGATTCATGAGCACTTTGCGTAAGAAAAAGCTTCCAAGCCGATGATTTTCGTTTGGATCGAACAACCAAGCTAGGACGTTCGAATGACGAATCTCGTATTTGGCGACGCGGAGTACTTTAAACGGGTTGAACTCATTGAATTGTTGATCGAGTTTATTGAATTCGGGTGTGTTTTCAAGTTGCAGGATTGTATCAAGTGAGTAGGCCATGTTGGACTCCTTCATTATCAGTATGTATCGCTTATTTTTTTCCATTCTTGTTCAAGGTGGGCATCGACTGCTTTCCAGTCATACACGTCTCTCCCGAGTACATGCTTGAGCTCTTGCATCGAGGCGAAGGCGAAGCGGCTCCAAGCGACGTAGTTTAGTCGTGTCGCAAACAGAATCGGCACGTTGCCACTTCGAATGTACGCATCCATCCCATCAGTCAGGCACAGGGCCCCGTGACCAACGAGCATCATTTTTCGAAGTGTCGGTTTGTTGCCGATAGGGATTGACTCCAACCATCCGTTTTTGTGATAAAACAGACTCTTCAAACCCCAGAGCAGGCGGATGACGAGTTCGTTGAAGACGACCGGAACCGCCATCGCGACACCGTGACGAGCATCATACCCGCTCTCGAACACTTTTGTCGAGAAGTCGGCAAACGAGAGTGTCTTGCCTTTATGGGAAACCTGTCCGAAGTCAGCGAATTGGAACAGTTCGAAAAACGGGAGCGGGATACCGGCGCCACGACGACCATCGTCATGCCCTCGGACACCACTCGATCCTGACACGTCTGATAAAAGGTGGCCGAGCCAGTTAGCGAATCCGGCGAACAGTTTGGCCAACACGTTTCCACCTTGAAGCACCTGGGTCCCGTCTTCTTTTGGCTCGAGTCGAAGCAGTCGGCCGTCCGAGATGAAACTGGCCTTACCCGTGAATTGATCCAAAATCGAGAAGAACAAACCGATGATGTCCGGCGCGTGGGCGAGCGATTTCAAATGATGGTCCGACGGGCGCATGTTGAGCGTCGTTGCGCCCATCTTTAAATCACTCGCATAGCGAGCGTCGTAGTTCACTTTAAACCGACGCTCTAAAAAACCGATGGCGCTCGCAATCGAGTCCGGTTGTTTCCGGAGTTGGGCCCCGTTCTTTTTATCCTGCTTCCAGACGAGGTTTGCGAACTTGATGACGACGTTGTCGACTTTTTCGTCCGACCATGCGCGCAATTTACTGTCGGCCGGGGAACCGACGAAGAAGCTGTCGATCAAACCGGCGACAAGGCCACTGAAGGAGGCAATCATATAATCGTAGCGGTCACATTCCGCTTCCTTCAATAGAAACTCCTCTTTAAACGTTGTCGCCAAGTCGTGTCGCTGTCGTGCTGTCAAAAGATGGGCGAACGGGTCGTCGAGCCCGGTCACGTCATGTCGCGTCGCGTACATATCGAGTTCGGCCAAGTAGATATCCCAAGAGACGTCCGAGACTTGAATCGGCTCGAGGTCGTCAAACATCGGGACGGCTAACGGCGCAAGCGTTGTTGCCTCCGCTGGAAGAGACTGTCCGTTCATGAGCCGCATCATATCTTCAAACAAATCATCGAGGACAGCAGCCTGCGCATCTTGTGTATTTTCAAGTTGTGATAGATGCTTGTTTACTTCACCTAAGCGTTGCTCGGCCTGGGCGGCTTGATGCTGTTGGACGAGTAGCGCTTTCGCTTTATCGATCATGTCTTGTTCGGACCGGTTCATCTGTCACCGAAGACGTTCTTGACGAGACGCTTCGCTCCACCCGTCACTTCAGCGAGACCGCCGCCTGTCATCTCGAAGTAACCGATCGCTTGGAATGACTCATGCAATTGTTCTAGTTCTTCAAGCGTGAGCGTCTCTTTCAAGACGAGCTCCTCTTCGTTACTGAACGTCATGTCATCCAATTGGATTGGTTCAGGCGTGTAACACGTATAGACGTAATCGCGAATCTTTTGATATGTCGCTTTCGACGTCAACTCGTCTAAGCGAACCGCACTCAGTTTTGACGGTAGTTGTGTCATGATTTGTTCTTTCTGCGAATGGGTTTGCTTATCGGCGCTGAATTGAGCACTTTGGCTGAGCATTTGTAGCATATTGGATAACTGATTGATTTTCTCCGAATTTTCATTCCCCTGTTGGATGGCGACAACGAGACGACTGGAAATCTCATTGATGTCTTCGAGCAAATAGTTGAGCGTCTGCTGAGTGTTCCGAATGATGGCTTGAAGCATATATTCCCGTTGCTTGTTATTCTCGATATCTTTCATTCCAGTAATTTTCTTCAATCCCTGATACGTGCCGACCCCGATGACGACCAACACCCCGATTCCGGTAAACATGCTCGAAAAACCGAGTAGACCGCCCATGCCGAGTGAAGCGAGGCCAGACGTCAATCCGGCGGCGCTCAAGCCGACGACAGATCCTGATAAATAGATGGCCGTCAATGGGACTCCGACCGCGGCCGCTTTAGCCGCCAAGTCTTTCATCGACTTGGCAATCTCAGAGTCATTTTTCCGGAACGTCAAAATATCCTCATCGCTTTGGATAGCATTTGAGATAAGTTCGATTTCGTCTCTTGAAATCGACAGATCCTCTTTCAGCTGTTGGAGAAACGCATTCTCAAACCATGCTGAGAGTGGGCGTTTTAATTTGAACAGATAAAGTAAATCTTTGAACAATGATTTCTCGACGATGGAGAAATCGAGCGTCGTCGATAGGGTACGTAATTCTTCAATCAAGTCGGTCGTCGAAGTGTGAAGCGACGGGTTGCTCAAGTAGCTTCGAAGCTGCAATCGATACTCGGAACTGAGGTGAATCCGAGTGACGAGTGACATGAGTTCACTGTACTCTTTCGCATCGATTTGCTGGTCGTCGACGAAGGTGAAGTTCGCCAAAATTTTTAAATATGTAAGCTTATACGTTTCCGGCAAGTCGGCGAGGGGGGTCACTTGCGAGACGTTGACGAGTTCGTCTTCTTTGTCTTTGAGCGCTGCGATGCCGTTTAATAACTCGACGACGCCTTCGACGTTATACGTCGCGAGCTTGTCGGTCATACTATAGTCGTATTGCTCGGTGTGCATGACGACATGAAGCTTCTCTTTCCGCTTGTCGTTTTTATATGTTACTTCTCGGTCCAAGTCGACACGTTGCAAATCTTTGTAGAGCACACAGATTGGCTTTTCAAGAAGCGGTTTGAAGTAGAAGCGGTCCCCTAAAAACAGCATGCCTTCTTTGCCGCTCTTAAAGAGCGTCGAATCGTACAAGACGACGACGTGTTCTGGAAGTGCATCTTGCGCATAAGTTTTAATGGCACCGTTCAATTTTTTGTCGGGTACGTTTGGGGCGATATGTGTTCCGTCACCGAGCACAGTTTGGGCGTACTCTTTCAAATATGTATTAATATTCATGTGGCAACACCTTCCATATATTGTTTATAAAGTTATTATATACTTATAGGGGTTTAAGAGTAGGGAAAATATTCTACTCGGTAGCATAAATGAACGAGAGGAGAAACGAGCGCCGTGAATGTCATCATGTATATGTTGATCGTGTTATTAAGTGGGGGTATTACGATTCTCTTATTTCGTCAAGGACGTGAAATGAGGATTGTTTATCGGGCATTAAAGCGTGAACTTCGTCCCATCCAGAACGAGTTGAAAAGGTATGAGCACAATCCCGCCAGACAGTTTGAACTACTCGATCCGGTGTACCGGAAAGTCGTGTTTCAAGTTCACCCTAAACTGAAGATGAAACGGACGCAGCTAGAACAGATGGTCAGCGATGAACTGAACAGATTGATTAAAAGCAAGCGGTCATCAATTTGGTCATCAATCGTCGTGACTGGACGTGGCGTGTTGACGATGACAATGCTCGGGGTCAGCTTCGTGAGCGGGCACATGGTGTATACGGAAGGTGACATGACGGAACTGTTCGGACCGAAACAAGTGGAGAGTCAATCCGCTACGATTTTAGGGGACACGTTTGAGCTACCGAATCAGATTGCTTCTCCCGAAGAGCTCGGCATGGCAATCGCCTACCATATGAGCCAATTCGATGAATCATTCAGCATCCGTTATATCGGTAAAAGTCGTGACTTCGAGCAGACGATGGATGAAGCGTGGGATTGGCTCGAAGCGAACCATATTTATGTCTTCCGCTTGTCACGCGGAGGCGAGACAGAGTATCGGGATCACGGCGGGTATGTCGATTTGGATATGCGATTAGCCTACGATATGAACATCGAGGAAGCTAAGCAAATCGAAGCAAAAGTCGATCAAGTCGTCGAGGAGATGCCTAGCGGCTTGAATGATTATGAGAAAGTGAAATATGTGAACGACTTTGTCGTCTTGAATACAGCTTATAACTTGGATAGCGTGGCGAGTCCGTTCACCCCGTACTCGATTCTATTCAACGGGGAAGGTGTCTGTGAAGGATATGCCTTGACGACGTTGCTTCTATTAGAAGCGGCGGGAGTAGAGGCGAAGTATATTTCCGGGGAAGCCGGGACCGAGTTGCATGCCTGGAATCTCGTGAAGTTGGACGGTGTTTGGTATCACTTGGATACAACCTGGAATGATCCCGTGCCGAACCGGCCGGGGGAGGTCGGGTATGATTACTTCTTAGTGTCGGATGAGACGCTAAGAAGTGACCATTCATGGGAAGAAGAGACGTATCCGGTGACGGCGACAGCGAACTATCATTGAGGCAGGAGTGAAGCGATTGAAGCTTCGCTCTTTTTTGTTGCATTCATACACTTGTTTTTAAAAATAGGTCATTTCGTTTTTGAGAAACGTGCTATATTTTTAGTTGGGATTTATAGGGTTCATATTCAAAAGTCTACATATAGGTGTTGGGAAAAGAGGAAAACATATGAAGAAGTGGTTCATTCAATTGGTGGTTGTTATGTTGGTGCTGGGTTCATTTCAGCTGACAGGTACGGCAGAGGAGGACGTAATCCCCCCAGAAATCTTGAGCTATACGATCGCGCCGGGCGAGTACACGGTCGGAGACACGGTACCGGTTGAGGTCGTGGTGAAGGACAATGTCACCGAACAGAACCGGGTTTACCTTTATCTCAAGAAGCCGAAAAGTGGGAACTCGTTGAACGTCTGGCTGACGTACGCCGGGGACGGTCGTTATCAAGGCGAGCTGACGATCGCGGAGGGCATGGAGGCCGGCGTATACCATCTCAACTACATTTCGGCGATAGATGATCAAGGAAATGCCTACACGTTGTGGGGGGATGATAAGGGCCAAAGCATCACTATGTTCGATACGAACGAAGATGTATCACCTCCAGAAATTTTGAGCTACACGATTGCGCCGGGCGAGTACACGATTGGAGATACGGTACCGGTTGAGGTCGTGGTGAAGGACAATGTCACCGAACAGAACCGGGTTTACCTTTATCTCAAGAAGCCGAAGAGTGGGAACTCGTTGAACGTCTGGCTGACGTACGTCGGGGACGGTCGTTATCAAGGCGAGCTGACGATCGCGGAGGGCATGGAGGCCGGCGTATACCATCTCAACTACATTTCGGCGATAGATGATCAAGGGAATGCTCACACTTTGTGGGGGGATGATAAGGGCCAAAGTATCACTATGTTCGACACGAATGAAGATACATCACCTCCAGAAATCTTGAGCTATACGATTGCGCCGGGCGAGTACACGGTCGGAGATGCGGTACCGGTTGAGGTCGTGGTGAAAGACAATGTCACCGAACAGAACCGGGTTTACCTTTATCTCAAGAAGCCGAAGAGTGGAAACTCATTGAACGTTTGGCTGACGTACGTCGGGGACGGTCGTTATCAAGGAGAGCTGATGCTCACGGAGGGCATGGAAGCCGGAGTATACCACCTCCACTATATTTCGGCGATAGATGATCAGAGCAACTCCTATACGTTGTGGGGAACAGACGACTATGACTTTTCATTCCGCTACCCCTCAACCGACACCGTCGCACCTACGTTCAAACGCATTGACGCTACAAACACCCAGCTCGACGAAGGAGAAGCTACTTCTTTCACCGTCTTCGCCACAGATGACTTGAAACTGAAGTCGGTCGATGCGGTGTTCGTGAACGGAGAAGAGTCCATCACGCTCTCTAGTTCGAACGTGACGAATGAAGGATTCCAATTCGATTTGAACCGCAGCGACTTCCCGGAAGGAGCAGGGACGTGGAAGCTGAAAGAATTGACGATTGCTGACTTGAACCAAAATACGACGACGGTATCGGATGGGTTGGTATTCACCGTGACGACGTTACCGAAAATCGAACCGGTCGATGAGGTCATCGTCAATGCGGACGACTGGTGGAGCTACACGACAGTCAATCAAGACGTCTACATCATGCCGGGTGCGACGTTGACGCTCGGACAGAACACCGTCTTAAACGGGAACGTTTACGTCGGCGGACGGCTTCGTCTGACGGGTGGGGTCCAAGCGAAGCGTGAGATTCGAGCGAGTTCGTTCACATTTGGCCACTACTATCCGTACCAAGACGGGATGGTGACGATGTCGGGTTCGAACTCGATCTCCTCGATGATCGCAACGAGCAATTTGTATGGCACGCTCCCGTTCCGCTTGAACGAGACGCCAGTATTTGAGACGAACGGGAACGTCGCCGTCGCCGGTGCGTTCATCCCGCTCGGCACACTGTACGTGAACGGTGAAGCGGTTCAAGCAAACGCAAACGGGACGTTTCGTCTGGACATGGAAACACCGGGTGACCACGCGCTTCGTTTCGCGATGACCGACCAGTTCGGAAAGACTCACCGCTGGACGTATAAAGTCTATACGCGCGACTTGCCGGTCGTCTCGGTGAGCAAGGAAAGCGGCATCTACTTGCGAGGTGAGACGGCCGAACTGACGGCGACGAAGCAGGCGACTGTCTACTACGCCAAAAATGATGAGGCTGCTAGCCCGTATACGGGGGCAATCCCACTCAGCGAGACCATGTCGCTCACGGCATATGCGGTCGATGAGATCGAGCTCACGTCTGAGAACGTGACACGTCGTTATGAAGTATTCCACGTCGACGACGTGACGAATCGGGATACGTCGATTCGGGGGAAGGCTGAGCCGGGTACGGAGCTCACGCTCACACTCGGACAACTGCCGGTCGTGACGACGGCGAAAACGGACGGGACGTTCGCTTTCACCGGTCTTGATTTGACTACCGATTCGTTTACGATTCAAGCGACGCGCGGCCTACTGACGAGTGACGTGTATACGAAAAAGATTCGTGACGTCCTCCCGCCTGTCGTGTCAGGTGTGGAAAACGGTAAATCTGTCTCCACGCCAGCGACGATTACCTTCAATGAAGGAACCGCGACGTTGAACGGGAAACCGTTCACTTCTGGCCAGACGGTCGATCAAGACGGGAAGTACACACTCCTCGTTCGAGATGCGAGCGGAAATGAGACGACGCTGCAATTCACGATCGATCAGACTGCCCCAGTCGTCACCGGGGTAACCGACCAAGCGTTAATCAATAAAGCCGTCACGGTAGCCTTCAATGAAGGGACAGCGACGTTGAACGGGAAACCGTTCACGGGCGGAGCCGTGACGAAGGCTGGGACATACGTCTTGCGCGTGACCGACCTCGCCGGTAACGAGACGGCGTTGACATTTACCATCGACCTCATCGCCCCGGCAATCGAAGGCGTTGACGCGGCGTTCTACCAAGACGGGGTCACACCGACGTTCACAGAAGGAATGGCGACGCTCAACGGGAAACCGTATACGCCCGGCATACGCATCACGACAGAAGGCACGTATACACTCGTCGTGACAGACGCTGCTGGAAATGAGACGATGCGCGAGTTCACGATTGACCGAACTCCGGTCGCGGTGACCGGGGTAGCGGACGGAGTGACGAAAGACATCGTCACCCCACGTTTCACGGAAGGGACGGCGACCTTAAACGGGAAACCGTTCACATCGGGACAAGCCATCACGGGCGACGGTGCGTATACACTCGTCGTGACAGACGCTGCTGGAAATGAGACGACGCGCGCGTTCACAATCGACCGGACCGCGCCAATCGTCACGGGCGCGACGAACGGGACGTTCAACAAAGCCGTCATCCCTGTCTTCACGGACAAAGCGACGTTGAACGGACGGGACTTCACGAGCGGCACGACCGTCACGAATGAAGGGACGTATACGCTCGTCGTGACGGATTTGGCCGGCAACAAGACCGAGATTCGTTTTACGATCGATCAGACGAAAGTGGAAGTGAGTGGTGTCGAAGCCGGCAAGACGTATGTCAGTGTGACACCGCGCTTCACCGAAGGCAAGGCGACATTGAATGGGGCGTCGTTCGTCTCTGGCCAGACCGTATCAACAGACGGTGACTATACGTTGAGCGTGACGGACGAAGCCGGCAACGAGACAGTCATCCGTTTCACGGTTGACGCGACACCCCCTGCAGTAATTGGTTTAAACAAAGGCCAGACGCATTACCGCGAAGTCGCACCGACATTCGCAGAAGGGACGGCGACATTGAACGGACAACCGTTCGCCTCGGGCACACGTATTTCCCGGGAAGGGGCGTACACGTTGCGCCTAGTCGACGCGAGTGGCAACGAGACGACTGAGACGTTCACAATCGACCGGACGCGTCCAGCCATCACCGGCGTGACGGCAAATCAGCTGACGAAGCAGACCGTCACGATTCGGTTCAATGAAGGCACGGCGACGTTGAATGGGAAGGTGTTCCGGACGAACACGCAAGTGAGTGCGTCAGGCAACTACACGCTCCGTGTGACGGATGTGGCTGGCAACTACAGCTGGCTCGCGTTCACGATTGATAAAGTCGGGCCGACAAAACCGACGATCCTCACACTCACGAACAAGTCGACACGCGTGACCGGTAGAACGGAAGCGAGGGCGACCGTGCTCATCACGTATGGCGGGCGGACGTATACGACGAAGGCGAGTTCGACCGGTGTCTATGCGTACAACCTGAAGACGACGAAACCAGGTGCGACCGTCTCCGTCCGGGGGCGCGATGCGGCGGGTAACGTCTCGAGCCTGACGTCGACGAAAGTGCTCAATACGTTCACGACGTTCACGACCAATCCGGTCAAGTCGACGCAAACAATCGTGACCGGCAAAGGGAACCGGGCCGCGACGGTACAGGCGTATGTCGGGACGAAAGCAATCAGTAAAGCGGTAAAAGTCGACGCGAAAGGGAACTATCGGTTGATGATCCCGAAACAAAAGACAGGGACGGTCATTACGGTGAAGATGACCCAAACCGGTTATCAAGAAGTGAAGAAGACAAATAAAGTCGTAAGATGACAAAACGCAGGTTGGCTCTAAGCCAACCTGCGTTTTCGTTAACCTTTTTCTAAGAATTCGACCGGATCATGGTCCGACCGTTTTGCATGATTCATTTCAACGTTTACGACGTAAAACGAACAGTAAGCCAGCGATTCCTGCGATCAGTGCGAAGAACCCTACGAAATACCAGACAGGACGAGATGAGGTCACGGTATTTGTGTTCGCTCCGGCTGTCTCGACTTGGGTCGTGTCGCTATTCGTAAAGACGGCACCGTTTTGATTTTTTACGGCAACGTTGAACGTTTCACTCGGTAAGGCGAGCGTCTGAATGAGTGCTGGGTCGATGCGTTCAGTCGTCGCGATCACGACCATCGCCCGTTCGTCATTCCAAGGTGAAGGTTGAATCCAGGCGAATTCGTCAGATGTTTCCGGTACGAATCCGTATTGCGCCAAATCGACACGTTCATCCGCCGTGACGAGCCAGTCTGCCTTACGGTCACGCAAAATCGGCATCTCTTCTGGGTCACCGACGAATAGGACGGAGCGATCGTCTAGGAGCGATTCGTCGAGTTTGCCCGCCTGTACGAATTGGATCTGACCCGTCAACGGTGTTGCCGGGAGCTCGCCCATGACGTTCGATATATTCGTGAGCATCATTGAATCAATTTCATCTGGGACGACGACGACGACGCCACCGTCAGCCGAGAACAGGCTTGCTAAATTCAAGAACGCCTCGTTGCTGGCTTGGCTGTTGCTGGCCGGTAATCGAACCTGACTGTCGTCAGAAATGTAAAGCCAGCGATCCAAATCACTGTCGGTACAAGGGGCCTCGGTCCGCAAGCCATTCGCTTCGAATGATACATCGAGGAACGTCGTCCGTTTGAGCGTCGAGGCATCGACGGTGACGACATGTCGCTGCCAGTCATCCTCACTGTCCTCGGCGTTTAACGGGACGGTATGGGGGACACCGTTCACCCAAGCGATCAGTTCGGCGGCTGTACCGGCCTTGTCTGAACTGAACACGCTATCCGACACTTTGAACTGAAGGTCGAGTTCGACGGACGATGTGTCATCAAGCACCGGTAACGGATAGAAGTAGTTAGAACTTACAGTCTGTGTGCCCCTCAAGAAAAGATCGGACGCGCCAAGTGTCTGAAGCGAAATGACATCTGTCTGCGGTCGCTCGTTTGGTGCGCTCGATAGAACGAGGCGTTCGCCATCGAGTTGGAGCCGCTGGCGCTCAATCAACAAGTGATCAAGTGTTCCTTCGAACGCTGTCGTGTCTTGGGCGAGAACGAATAGCGCATCGACCGACGTCTCGTCATCAGTAATCGTAGCCCGTTCGAGCAACACTTCGTCGTCTTCGATAGCAAGGTCAAGCTGGGCGATGAGTTCACTGACGGAGTCTGTGAAGCCGTCAGCTTGTCCGACAAAGATGTATCGTCCATCAAGCGACTTGAGTTGACGCTCGTATTGAATTGAAACGTTGTCCGAGTCGGCAGCGTCTCCTTTCATTTGTCGATACAGCAACAAGCCCGCTTCGAGCGAATCGGTATCGGGTTGGTCAGGCAATACGATGGTCAAGCGGTCGTTGAACGTTTGGGTGAACGGGCTCGGATAGTCACTGAGCGACAAGTTCGCCGACTCGTTCCCGACCGAGACGAAGCTCGAGGAACGAATCGTGAGCCAGCTCCCAGACGTGTTGCCCGTGTCACACATCCTTCCACGCACGATGCCGGTGAAACGAACGGTCACTTCATGTGTCCCTTTCGTCAATTGATCGGCTCGGAGCGGTATGTTCAGGTTACCGTCGGCAGTATCTTTTGACAGCGCAACGGATTGTACCGGTTCCCCGTCGATTTCTACGGTGAGTGCTGACGGAGGAATCAACAAATTGGAATGAGCCCAGTCGAGTGAGAGGAGTTTATCGGAGCCGGTCGTCTCATCACTCAAAATCGTATACGTGTAAGTACGTGTCGAACTTTCGCCGGGCAAGACGTCATCGTTTAATGTCAGGCCCTGGTCCCCCGTCGAGCTCTTTCCTTCAATCGGGAGAGTTGACGTCAACGGTTCAGACGCTTGTACAGGGATGGCGGTCAGTAAAACGGAGGCTCCTAGCGCAAGACACAAATTTGTTTTCATATGCTTCATCCTTTCAACCGAATCGGTCTGTTTTATACCACTTTACTTCTTGATTGAAGAGTACTCGTTTCGTCTCGAGATAAAGGGAGTAAATGACAAGAATAATCCACAGCTGACTGTACGTAAAATACATAAAGATGACGGTGAAAAAGTTTTGAATATTGAATTCGGAGCGTTCGATACTGAGCGTCACGAATACCTCGGTGACGAACAATAAAAAAGCGAGCACCCAAAGGACGAGCGTGATATTCCCAACCTCGAGCCCGATGTCGACGAACAAATTGATGACGAATAGGCTGTTCGAGAGGATGACGCCAAAAAAGAATAAGAAGTACGTAAAAAAGAAGTAAAAGATATCAAAGATGATTTTTTTCTGCTTCAACGTGAACAGTTGTCTCATGAATTTCAAGACGACGTACTGGTTGCCGCGCGCCCAGCGTGTCCGTTGTTTCCACCATACTTTAAGCGTCTGCGGTTCTTGCTCCCACGTGACGGCGGCGGGGAAAAATCGGATGTGCCAGC
Organism: Exiguobacterium sp. SH5S13; assembly: GCF_004337085.1. Classification (NCBI taxonomy): domain Bacteria; kingdom Bacillati; phylum Bacillota; class Bacilli; order Caryophanales; genus Exiguobacterium; species Exiguobacterium sp. SH5S13. The sequence goes on from NZ_SJUS01000013.1 coordinate 28,251, forward strand.
CGAGCTCATACACGCGAATCGTCAACTCGGTATCTTCGGCGAGCGCTGATTCATCCCAGCCCCCGAGTTCTTCGATGATGTGGCGCCGGATGGCGAAGTTTGTCCCAGGAATCGTCGCAATATTGAACCATTTCCAACGGCCGGCTTGCGCCATCCATTGGAAGCAAATCGTCTCGATATTGATGAGCCGGGTGAGCAGTGTTTCATACGCATTGGTGACACGGAACTTGCCGACGACAGCACCAGCTTTCGGGTCGTTCATCAGCCCCATGACCAAATGGTACACACCGTCCTTTTCTGGTGTGTTGTCGGCATCATAGACGACGAGGACGTCACCGGACGATTGGGAAAATCCGTAGTTGAGTGCTGACGATTTGCCTTTGCCAGCAAACTCGGGTGTCGTTTTAACGACGTGAATGAACGGGAACTTGGCAGCGAACGTCTGGGCAATCTCGCCCGTCCGGTCTGACGAGTTGTCATTGATCAAGATGACCTCGAGCTTGTCTTTCGGATAGTCGATTCGAGACATCGCGCGAAGCGTCGCAGCGACTACGACTTCTTCGTTATGGGCCGGAATGAGCACGGACACCTTCGGCAGGTCGGTCATCTGTTTCGACCATTCCGGAATAGGGTCACGATACGTCATGAAATGCCAGAAACCGCCTTGCATTAAGAACATATGATAGAGGAGCATCGTCCAAATCATGATGAGTGAAAAGATGAATAGACCGTTCGCCATGATTATCCACGCTCCTTAAACAGACGTTTTTTGCGCTGACTGCGCAAGTAAATCGTATAGGTGAAAAAGGCAGTGACGGCAATGAGCGTGATCAGAGCAAGGATTGCGAGGGCACGTTCTAAAAATGAGCCGGGAACGAGAAACCGCAAACGTTCAAGCAAGGTGTTTCGGTCGTCCTGTAAGACGAACTCACCGTCGATAGCTTGAATCGAGATGTCATCCGTCGACACACGTTCTCCTGTCGTCCTCAGGTCAAGCCAGCTAAACCCTGGAGCCGACTCCATCAAATCGACGACTTCATCCAAATGTTCGGTTCCGATGTAAGGATGATAAAACGCGCCGATCATTGACTCGCGGACGAGCAGTACCTCGTCAAACGCGTGGCGCATCTCGTCAACCGGACGGGGGATATCTGGACGGACGTAACCGATCGTTTCAGGGTAGAGCGTCATACCATGCAAAAGTGTCGGTTTAGATACGTAAGGCGTCGCACTCATCGTTTGCCAGTTCGTGTTGCTCCATTGAACTTGCCCGAACACGTTCGTGAACTGCTTGGCAGTCAATGCATAGCCGGAATGGGACATCGTATAGTGTGGTGCTTCGAACCCGAGTGGATGTAACCCGAGCGAGACGAGTGAATGAATCGAATTCGTCAGTTTTGAACGGATATAGGTCGTCTCACCCTTAAGCAGCGCGTCACGATGCGACACATAAGCGCTTTCACTCGAGAAGGACTCGCGGCTTTTTAATATCGGGGGTGTCTCGTTCGAGGGAACGAGCACCGGCTGGTTGTTCTCGACGTCCCAAAATTCAAAACCTTCTCCAGTCTCGGAAGAACGGTATTGATGGGTGTATCCGTGTGCGAGTACGGTAGCCCCCCGAGCCTCGAGCTCTTGTAAGACCCGAACGAGTTCAGGACGCTCGGAAAACTGGATCGTCTGTCCGCTTTCAGCATCCGTATAAATTGGGATGACGGCAAGCAGGATCGGGACGCCTCGATCGAGTAAATAGGTACCGACCGACTCGACCAAGTCTGGGTCGGAGCTCGGGTTGATATCTTCGAGCCGCAAATATCCGACATGACCGGGCTTGGCTTCCACATCGAAAAAGTCAAACAAGCTGTCAGCAACAAACAGGTGAGTTCGGTTCAATAGATTATTGACACCGGCATAAAAGGTATCGTCTATTTGGACGAGCACAGGTGTCATCTGTTGATCGCGGATGAGGCTGGCGTGAACCAGCATGTCCTCGGTTCGTCGAATCGTCGTGACCACGTCCGTAAGTTCGAACGATACCGTCTCGCCCGTTCGCTCATGAAAAAATTTAGATGCGTCCGGGACACGGTTTAAGTCATATTGCTTGAACGCATCAAGCTGTTCGACATTGTGACCAATCGCATAGACCGGTACGTCTGTATCGTTGAGCAGGTCTCGTGCAGGCTCTGCGATTGTGGCGATCGACACACCATAGTAAAAAAGGTGGCTCGCGTGATCGGACGTATTCGCCATGACGTCGACGTCGCGGACAAGGCGAACGTCGTCTGTGAACTTAGAGACGAGGGCGTCTAACTTATGGACGTCTGGTGGCACGGTGACATCGGATGAACTGTAGACGATGACGACGGTCGTCGGCTCATCGGCATGGACGTACATGGGAAGCAATAACAACAGACAGGTCATCACGAGGATATTATAACGCATAGCTTTTCAACTCATTTCCAATTAGCGTCAAAATCTCGTCCGGTGTGTCTACAGCGATGTCTTCTGTCACCGTATAGTGGGCGATGTGATGGGTGAACGTGACCAGTTTACCTGACTCAGTCTCGTAGTCCCCAAGCATACGACGAAATCGATCGGTCAGAATCATCATATGCTCGTCAGAGGCGTCTGGTAAAATCAATGCGAACTCTTCCGTGTCGAGCCTGAATTTTTTATCGGTCGTCCGTGTCGATTGATAGAGCCGCTCACTGAAGTAAAGAAGGAACCGTTCATATTCACGCTGTCCGTACAGCTTTTTAAATTCCTTTAAATAATCGATTTTATAGAGGAAAACAGTGAAGGCCTCACTGTGCCGTTTCGTTCGATCCAACTCGAGCTGAAGTTCAAGGTTGAATCGGCCCCGATTATCGAATCCGGTCTCCGTATCGATGGCGACCAATTGCTTAACTTGTTCTTGTAAATCTCGATTGAGTGTATGCAGTGCTTTAATACGCTCATGGAGCAAACCGCTCAAGATGACGAGTCCGATTAAGGAAATACCGTAATAAAAGAGGGTCGCCTCGTCAAATAGGAGCGTATCGTCTTGAGGGCGGAAAAATAAATTCCAAAAGTAGAGGCTGCCGAAGCAAAATAAGATGGCCAATGATGTAAATAAACCTGCTCGCAGACCGGCGAACAGCGTCAATACCGTGGCAAACGCGACGAATAGCATGCTTTCGGTATGGACACGTCCCATCTCGGGCATGTACAGGATGAAAGCGATAGCGGCTAAGGTGAATACAGTAAGTTGTAAGCTAATGATGCTTGTCTTACGGAATAAGGCGTCCATCGAGAAGTCTCCCTTCAGCCAATAGCGGCAGTAGATTGTCAAAAGAATGGGTGTGTCGCGTCTTGACGTCAACATACCCGCCGTATAATGCGGCTGTTTCATCTTGGACAGCCAGACCTCGTAATCTTGTCATCACCTGTTCGGCGAATTCAGGCTCATCTCGCTCGAGTAAATAGAAGACAGCGAGCGCATATACGGCCTGAGATTCATAGTCGACTGTCGGTGCTTGTGTCTTGCGATCATAACGGCCATAAACCGGACCAGAGTCGAACACCATTTTGAAGAACTCATAAAAGCGGTCTGTCGGAAGGTCAAACTGTTCATACCTGAGCGCGACATACACCTGGTCAATCAGATTGAGTTCAGAGTCAAAACTGTACGTCCCATCGGTGATGGAATAAGCTTTCGCGAAAAAAGGTCCGTCAATCGGTGCGTCAAGCAAGAGGTTTTTACTGTTCGTGTAAAGTGTAGAGGCGGGGGCCATCCATTCAAGCGCAGCCTCATCTAAGTAGCTGAGCGTGATGACGTCCGAGGTCTCGTTCGTTTTCAAATCGACGTAGTCAACCGGAAGACCTTGCTTGGTTGCGACTGTCGTGAGCGGCACCGAGATACGGCTTGCCAACTCCGCATATTCCGGCTCGTCAAATGTCTGTGCAGCCTCATAGAGCGCGTGGACGATGCGGGCATCGTCAATCCAAGCGTTGACCGGACTTGCGACGAGCGCGTCGCCCGTTCGATCCAACTTCCAAGTAATCAAGTCTGATTCGTCAAGAAAATGGTCTGTCAGCACAGCGATTTGATCGGCGAACTCGTTCTCGCGTTTACGCTCGACTAAAAAGAGTAGATAGAGACCGATCGATTCAGATAAAAACTCGCTGTCACGATCCGTCATGTTCGTCCGCAACAGTCCCTCTGCCGTTAACAGATGGTCTCGGATGAATGTTTCGACGGGAAATTCACTGTCATAGTCTTGAGGCGGTTGTTTCGGCGGATCAATTGAGCATCCTGCTAAGGAAATCACACAGGAGAGGGCGAGAAGGATGTTGTTTCGCATAGAGTTCTCCTCAATAAATAGGTTTCTTTTATTAAGATATCGGATGCGTCTATCATTTGTTGATGGCTTTAGGAGAGGATGTGTGCAACATTGACATGCGAAGTTTAGGAGTACAAAGATAAATGTTAATTTAATAAAATATTCTCAATTCAGTGTATTAATGTCAAGGTGAATTATAAAATTAAGTGCAACACCTGGAACAGTATACAAAAAAGCCCATAGCGATGGCCTCGTATAGAATGAAGTTACGACAACAAACATTCGGAAGGATAAATCGCTATGAGCTACACCCATCTTACCACACACGAAAGCGTGAAAATAGATACATATCTCGATCTCGTCTTCATCATGGGGCTGATCGACGTACCGATTAGCGCTCCGCGAGCAAGGGAGGCGACGAAAGTTCACGCCGACACGAGGTCATTTCAGCATCGGTCTATCCATCGCTAGACGTGCTCGCACTAAGGGTTTGCCAAGATTAACGGAAGCCCATCCACCGGGCCGGAAGACCGCACACGAGGCATCCGAGGAGGAAGTGTTGCGCTTAATTTGACAAACCAGTCGTCAACTAAAAACCTGTAAGATCATGATCCACATCCAAGACTTCGGAACCTGTCAGCAATAAGAGACGTATATGAATCAATCCAATTACTCATGAGGAGCTGACTTATGAAACGCGAACAACATATCCGCCGCCTCGTCGACTATGCACGGCAAGGCAAAGCAAAAGCGATTATGATCGGAGCCGGTTCCATCTTCCTGACGAGCACGTTCCTGCGAACGGACGACCTCTCGCAACCGCTCCTCATCGGACTCGGTTTCCTCGGCGTCGTCCCGCTGCTCGTGCGTGAATGGAAACTCGGGACAATCCGGAGTACGTTCAACGATGACGCGACGTATCAACGGCTCATCCGCTTCCCGTTTTGGCTGACGCTGTTTGGCCTCCTTGTCTTGTACGCGTTGCTTGGGTGGTTTGAAACCGGCTCGCCGGGGACGTCGTTCTTTCTAGCGCTCGGTGTCCTGTTGCTTGGCATGTTCGGCCTTCAACGCGCCTTCGACCGCGTCATCTTAAAACTCGAACCCGACTATATCACCGACCGCGAACTGCAGCGCGAACTGAACTGATCGACCGTCTCCTCGCGAGGCGGTCTTTTTTTAGGTCCAAGTTCCTAAAAAGACAAAGAACGAAACGGAACGGCAACATGACATGATGTTGCGAAAAAATGATAAATGATTCCCTCCGATTGTCAAGATGAACAGGGAAAGAACGTATTACGGTAGGCTCATGCCTTATTTCTGTTGTCCATTTTGTCTATAAGGAGGGAAACATTCATGAATCAGCAAACGACGATCGTCGGTGATCTCGTCGAGGTACTTAAGAAAAGCAAGTGGTTACTCGTACCGTTCATCCTGCTCGGCGGGCTCGCTGCTTATTATGTAAGCACGGCGTTCATCCAACCGACGTACGAGGCCTCGACGCAAGTGCTCTTAGTGACCGAACAAGAAGGCGACCGCGTCGACAGCTCGGAAGTGCTCTCGTCGCTCTCGCTCGTCAATACGTACCGGGTCATCATGAAGAGCCCGGCCATCTTGAACGAAGTGACAGAGCGCGTCCCGAACGCGCCAGACCCGATCAGTGACGCGCTCACGGTCGAGAGTGAGGAAGAGTCGCAAGTCATCAGCGTCGTCATCACCCATACGGACGCGACGGTGGCGGCCGAGACGGCGAACGTCATCAGCGAAGTGTTCGCGGACGAGATCCCGGACTTGATGAACATCGACAACGTCCGCATCTTGTCACCGGCTGAAGTGCCGCTCAACCCGGTGTCGCCGAACATTCTCGTCAATACAATGATCGGTATGTTCGTCGGCTTGTTCTTCGGCGGGCTGATCGGTCTCTTACGCTACGTGTTCGACAAACGGATCCAAAACGAACAAGAGGCGGAACGGCTGTTAGACCTTCCCGTCATCGGATCGGTGCCGGTCATCGAACGGCGTGACATGAAACCGAAAAAAATAAAAACGAACACCCCTAAAGGGAAAGGAGAGGCCCCTCATGTTTCTGAGAAAAAAGAACGACAATCTTCCTGATTACGGGCAGCGTGATTTGATCACGCTCGCCAATCCGAAGTCGCCGATCTCGGAGCAGTATCGGACGATCCGGACGAACCTCGAGTTCACGTCGATCGGTCAGAAGCTACAGATGATCAACGTCACATCGGCCTCGACCGGGGAAGGGAAGTCGACGACCGCCGCGAACCTCGCCGTCGTCTATGCGCAGCTCGGAAAGCGCGTCCTCCTCATCGACTGTGACCTTCGTAAACCGACGGCGCAGTTCACGTTCAACCTCTCGTCCCAAGCCGGGCTATCGACGATTCTCGTCGGTCGGATCTCGCTCGAGCGGGCCATCCAACAGACGGGCGTCGAGCGGTTGTCGCTCCTCACCGCCGGACCGATCCCGCCGAATCCGACCGAGCTCGTCGCTTCTGACCAGATGGTCGAACTGCTCGACGAGGTGCGTCGGCAATACGATATCGTCATCCTCGACGCACCGCCGATGATGCAAGTGGCGGACGCCCGTCTGCTCGCAAAAATTGCCGACGGCACGATCCTTGTCATCGGCTGCGAGAATTCGGAGCGCCAACTCGTCGTGAAAGCGAAAGAACAGCTCGATCGGACCGGGACGCATATGCTCGGCCTCGTCTTGAACAAGCGGAAGAGCAGACGGCATAAGTATTACGCGTACGAGTGAGGTGGCGACGATGAAGATTCTCCATATTAACGCGATCAACGACGTGAAGAGCACCGGACGAATCTGTAAAGAACTCGCATCTGTCCATCACGACTGCGGACACGAGACACGTGTCGCCCATTCGACGGGACCGGTCACCGAGGCGAGTTACGTCATCGGCGATCCCGTAGACGTGAAGCTGCACGCGCTGCACGCCCGCATCACCGGACGGCAAGGCTACGCCTCACGATTTGCGACGGAGAATTTGGTCCGTGACATCGAGCGCTACGCTCCGGACGTCGTCCATCTCCATAACTTGCATGCCAACTACGTTCATCTCAGGACGTTGTTCGAATACTTGGCCACACGCGACATCCCGACCGTTTTGACGCTCCATGACTGCTGGTTCTTCACCGGCAAATGTACGCATTACACGACGGCCGGGTGCAACAAGTGGCAACGCGGTTGCGGCGACTGCCCGCAACTTCGGGACGATATCCCGAGCTGGCTGTTCGACCGGACGAGTGAGATGCTCGACGACAAACGTCGCTGGTTGACGGCGATCCCGCGCCTCGCCGTCGTCGGGGTCTCCGACTGGATCACGACCGAGGCGCGCTTTTCATTCCTCCGACACGCTGCTGTATTGCGCCGGATTCATAACTGGGTCGACCTCGACGTGTTTCGTCCGGTCGACGCGACCGAGCTCAGGGCACGGCTTCAGTTGGCCGACAAGATGGTGCTGCTCGGTGTCGCGAGCACGTGGAGTGAGGCTAAAGGGCTCGGTGCTTTCCTCGACCTCGCGGCGGCACGTCCGAACGACGCATTTCTCTTGATCGGCCGGCTTGACGACACAGAACTCCCGGCCAACGTCATCCACGTCAACGAGACGAACGACTCCCGTGAGCTCGCCCGCTACTACGCGCTCGCCGACGTGTTCCTCAACTTATCGGAACAGGAGTCGTTCGGCAACGTCACGGTCGAGGCGATGGCGTGCGGGACGCCGGTGCTCGTCTTGGACGCGACCGCGAGCCCGGAACTCGTCACCGACGATACGGGTGTCATCGTCGCGACACGGGGACTCACCGATTTGAATTACGGGATCGAGCGCATCTTTGCCCGCGGCAAACGGTCGTACAAAGACGCGTGCGTCACCCATGCCCGGACGAACTTTGCGCTCCGTGACCGCGCCATCGACTACTTGGACGTCTATGCGGCGCTCCGACACGAGAAAGTGAGGAATATTCTATGAAACCACTCGTCTCGATCATCATCCCGGTGTACAACGGGAGCAACTATTTGGCCGAATGTATCGACAGCGCCCTGGCCCAGACGTATACGCACATCGAAATCATCGTCGTCAACGACGGCTCGACCGACGGAGGGAAGACGGCCGCCGTCGCCAAAACCTACGGCGACCGGATCCGTTACATCGAGCAAGTGAACGGCGGCGTCTCGAGCGCGCTCAACCGTGGGATCGACGAGATGCGCGGTGACTTCTTCTCTTGGCTCAGCCACGACGACTTGTACGCCCCGCGGAAGATCGAGGCGCAGCTCGAGACGCTCGAGCGGGAAAGACTCGACCCGTCGCGGACGATCCTCGTCACCGGCACCCGCTTCATCGACGAACACGGGGCCCCGATCCGGCGTTACCAGCGCAAGTTCACCGGGTTGTATGAAGCGGGTGATATGTTCCGTCACTTGATGCTGACGTCGAGCCTGAACGGTTGTGCGCTCCTCATCCCACGCGAGGCGTTCGCAGCGCGTCGCTTCTCCGAGGAGGACCGGTTCATCCAAGATTGGATATGTTGGATCGGGTTCGCGCTTGAAGGGTTTGACTACTATTTGACGGATGAGCCGCTCGTTCTGTCCCGGATTCACGGGGCCCAACAGACGAAAAAGATTGCCCACCGTGCCGAACTCGAATCGGACCGCTATCTCAGCCAGTTACTCCTTGACGTCGAGCGCCGTCCGGACGCGGGTACGCTCATCCCGATCATCTTGCGCCATACGTTCAAAGAAGACGCGGCGGCGGTGCGTGAAGCGTATCTCGCGACCCGGGACGTGCGTGACTATTTCAGTCCGTTCGAACATGGGCGTCTGCGGTTCAACGGACTTTTGATCTCGAACTTGCTGTCGCTCTATCGCGGCGTCACGAACCTCATCTATCGTTAGAAAAGAGGCGACCTCATGACCATCTATCTCGTCAACATCGCACTGCTCGTCCTCTGGGCGATGCTACTCATGCGTTCTGACACGACTTACAGGCGCGGTTGGTTCGTGACGTTCGCGACCGTCCAGTGGATCGTCTTGTCGGGATTTCGTCACATCTCGGTCGGGGACGACACGGCGCAATACGGATCGCTTTTTCTCGCGACGAAGCCGCTGCCGCTCGACGCGCTGACGCAGGACTTCTTTACCCTCGTCTTCACCGAGAGCGAGGACCCGGGCTATTATTTGTTCCAACGGCTCACCCAGTTCGTCATCTCGGACTATCAACTGTATCTCGTCTTGATCGCCGTCATCTTCATGGTGCCGCTCGGTTACTTCATCTATAAATATTCGAGCGAGCCGCTCATCAGCTTTTTGATCTTCTCGGTCTTGTTTTATGAATTTTTCGCCGTGACGGGGTTACGCCAGACGGTGGCGACGGCGCTCGTCGTCCTCATCGGTTATCACTTCGTCCGGGCCCGCAAGCTCCTACTGTTTCTCGTCCTCGTGCTCGTCGCCATGACGATCCATAAGTCGGCGCTCGTGTTCTTGCCGTTTTATTTCTTGGCGAACCGGCAACTGACGAAAGCGTACATTCTCGGCATGCTCGGCTTCATCGCCGCCTTGTTCGTGTTTCGGGGCCCGTTCTTTGAGATGTTGGTGACGTTATCTGGCTACGACACGTATGACTACATGAATGGGGCGGGTGCGATCAACTTCAGCGCCATGCTCCTGTTCGTCCTGCTCGTCGCCTTATGGCGGCGCGATGAGATCTTGGCGAACAACCCGTCGGCGACGCATTACTTTAACGCGTTGTTCCTCGCGGCATGCTTCTTGCCGCTCACGTTCATCAACCCGTCGATGATGCGGCTCGTCCAGTACTTCACGCTGTTCTTGATTCTGATGATCCCGGAGATCCTCAAGACGTTCGAGCGGCGCGAACGATTGCTCGTCTATTACGCGGCGGTGACGCTGTTAGTCTTGTTGTTCCTGCAGGACGCACCGGTGTATACGTTCTTCTGGCAGTAAGGAAGAGAGGTGGAAACACATGTCGACACGCGTCGAGCCCGATGAGGCCGCGAGCACGCGCAAAATCAAATACGGGGCAGCGATGTCGTATACACAAATCTTTTTCGGCATCTTGTCCGGATTGATCTATACGCCGTGGATGATCCAGGAGATCGGTCAAGCGAACTACGGGCTCTACATGCTCACCATCTCGCTGATCAGCATGTTCGCGATGGACTTCGGGCTCGACGCGGCCGTATCCCGGTTCATGAGCAAATACATGGCCGAAGGGGACGAGGATAAGGCGGCACGCTTCCTCGGCGTCGCCTATAAACTGTTCACCGTCATCGGCTTCGTCTTGTTCGTCATCCTCGCGGTCGTCTATTTCTTTCTCGACTCGGTATACGCGGGGCTGACCGCGGCCGAGCTCGACAAGTTGAAAGTCCTGTACGTCGTCGCCGGTCTGTTCATCGTCATGTCATTCCCGGCGAAACCGTTCACGGGCATCCTTGTCTCACACGAGTACTTCTTGTTCTCGAGCGCGCTCCAGTTAACAGAAAAGATTGCGACCGTCGTCCTCATGGTGACGGCGCTCATCCTCGGCTACGGGCTGTATGCGCTCGTCCTCGTCACCGCGTTCGTCGGCACGCTCGTGCTCATCATCGAATACATCTTTATCCACCGGAAGACGACGGTCCGCGCAAACTTCCGTGAACGCGACAAAGGAATTTATAAAGACATCTTCGGCTTCATGACATGGAGCACGGTCACGCTCGTCGCCCAGCGCTTCATCCTCAACATCACGCCGAGCCTGCTCGGGATGCTCGCCGGAAGTGCCTCGATCGCCTTGTTCTCGGTCGGGATGGTCATCGAAGGGTACGTCTGGACGATCGCGTCGGCGCTCGGTTTCTTGTTCTTGCCGAAAGTGAGCCGGATGCTCACGCGTGACGACAGGGGAGGAATCGCCGTCTTGTTCGTCCGGATCGGCCGCATCCAGCTCTATATCGTCGGATTGATCGTCCTGTCATTCTTCGTCCTCGGGCAAGAGTTCATGCGGCTCTGGGTCGGCGAGGCGTTTCACGATTCGTATTACGTCGCGCTCCTCCTCATCGCCCCGAGCCTCATCACATTGACACAAGACATCGGCAACACGACGCTCATCGCCGAGAACAAAGTGAAGTATCGGGCGTATGGCGCACTCATCGTCGCCTGTATCAGCATCACGTTATCTCCGCTCCTCATCCCGATTTACGGACCGATCGGGGCGGCTGTCGCCATCTGTATCGGCAATATCGTCGGGCTCGTCTTCTATATGAACTTCGTCTACAGCCGCATCCTCAAACTCGACATCGGGCTATTTTTCCGGTCATGCCACGTGAGGATTCTTCCGGCGCTCGCGCTCTATACGGTCATCGGCTGGGGCATCCAACAGCTGTTCCCGGCGTCGAACCTGTTCACCTTCGCCTTGAAAGGGGGCGTGCTCGTCGTCCTCTATGGCATCATCATGTGGTTCCTCGCGTTTGATGACAGCGAGAAAGCACTCGTCCATCAAGTGTTTGCCCAAGTGAAGATCCGCATCCTATCCATCCACCATACTTCTTAGGAGGGAACGTTATGAATCGACTCAAAGTGATGACCATCGTCGGCACGCGCCCGGAAATCATCCGTCTCTCGGCCGTCATCGCCAAGCTCGAGGCGTCGGAGGCGATCGAACACATCCTCGTCCACACCGGACAAAACTACGACTACGAGTTGAATGAGATCTTTTTCGAAGACTTCGGTCTGCGCACACCGGACTACATTCTCGACGCCTCCGCGGACGGGCCGATGGCGACGATCGGCAACATCTTGATCGCGGTCGATCCGGTGCTCAAGGCGGAACGACCGGACGCCGTCCTCATTCTCGGCGATACGAACAGCTGCCTCGCCGCCATCGCCGTCAAACGCCATAAAATCCCAATCTTCCACATGGAGGCAGGGAACCGCTGTTTTGACGAACGGGTGCCGGAAGAGACGAACCGCCGCATCGTCGACCATATCGCCGATGTCAATTTGACGTACAGCGACATCGCCCGCGAGTATCTTCTAAAAGAAGGGCTCCCGTCCGACCGCGTCATCAAGACGGGCAGTCCGATGTTCGAGGTGCTCACGCGCCAGCGAGACAAAATCGACCGCTCGGACGTGCTCGACCGGCTCGGTCTGACGGCAGGCGGCTACTTCGTCGTCTCCGCGCATCGGGACGAGAACATTAGTGCGGATGAGAACTTCTTCGATCTCGTCGACACGTTGAATGCGATCGCCGAGACGTACGACCTCCCGCTCATCATCAGCACGCACCCGCGCACCGCCAACCGGATTCGCGAGACCGGGGTGACGCTGCACCCGAATATCCGCACGCTCAAGCCGCTCGGGTTCAGCGACTACGTCCACTTGCAACTTCATGCGAAAGCGGTGCTCAGTGACAGCGGGACGATCAGCGAGGAGAGTTCGATCCTCGGGCTGAAAGGCTTAAACATCCGCCAAGCGCACGAGCGGCCCGAGGCGATGGAAGAAGGGGCGGCGATGATGGTCGGCTTGAAACGCGACCGCGTCCTCCAGGCGCTCCGCGTGTTAGAGGAGACGGATACGCCGATGCGACTCGTTTCCGACTACGCGATGCCGAACGTGTCCGATAAAGTGCTCCGCATCTTGTTGTCGTACACGGATTATGTGATGCGTGAAGTGTGGAAACAGACGCCGGGGAGTCCGCTCAAGAGGGAGGTGTGAGGGATGCGCTATTTGAATCAAAAGCGGAAACTCGACATCGTCTTGAGTTCGCTCGCACTATTTTTGCTCGCACCGTTGCTCGTGTTGCTCGCGATTTTGATCAAACTCGACTCGAAAGGACCGGTCCTGTTCAAACAGCAGCGCGTCGGTCAGGACGAGACGTTGTTTTGGATCTATAAGTTCCGGACGATGCGGGACGACACGCCGAAAGACGTGCCGACCCACATGTTCGCCGACCCGACGAAACACATCACGCCGATCGGTAGCGTCCTCAGGAAGACGAGCCTCGACGAACTTCCGCAACTCGTCAACATTTTAAAAGGCGACATGGCGCTCGTCGGTCCGCGGCCGGCGCTGTGGAATCAGACCGACTTGATCGAGGCGAGACGCGCGGAAGGCGTCGCCCCGGTCAAACCAGGCCTGACCGGTTGGGCGCAAGTGAAAGGACGCGATGAGCTCCCGATCGAGGTGAAGGCGAAGTTTGACGGGGATTACGTCCGGCACATGGGTCACCGTCTCGACCTCGTCTGTATCTTGTTGACGGTCCGAAACGTCCTCCTGCGTAAAGGCATCATCGAAGGGCAGGTCGAACCGCCGACCGTCCCGTTGAAAGAAAAAGAGATGACACATGTTGCGAAAAAATGATAGGAGTTTCCCTTCTATTACCAATTCATTTCAAATTTGGCGGGTAAAAGACTTCATACACAACCTCCTGACCTCTCAGACAATGCACCTCAGAAAGGAGACTCGATCATGTTTTCGAATAAGACTTTGCTCATCACCGGCGGGACCGGCTCGTTCGGCAACGCCGTCATGGAACGGTTTCTCCATACGGACATTAAAGAGATCCGTATCTTCTCACGTGACGAGAAAAAACAAGAAGACATCCGCAAACGCTACAACGATGACAAACTGAAATTTTACATCGGTGACGTGCGCGATTCGAATAGCGTCAAGAACGCGATGTACGGCGTCGATTACGTGTTCCACGCCGCGGCGCTCAAACAAGTCCCATCGTGCGAATTTTTCCCGATCGAAGCCGTCAAGACGAACATCCTCGGCACCGAGAACGTCTTGAACGCTGCCGTCGATGCCGGTGTCGCCAAAGTGATCTGCCTGTCGACCGACAAGGCGGCCTATCCGATCAACGCGATGGGCATCTCGAAAGCGATGATGGAAAAAGTGTTCGTCGCCAAGGCACGCGCCGTCGGTCCGGACAAGACGCTCATCTGCGGCACCCGTTACGGTAACGTCATGGCGTCCCGCGGATCGGTCATCCCGCTCTTCGTCGAACAGATCAAAAACGGGGAACCGCTCACCGTGACCGACCCGCTCATGACCCGGTTCTTGATGAGTCTCAGTGACGCGGTCGAGCTCGTCGTCTTCGCCTTCAATTATGCGCACGCGGGCGACATCATGGTCCAAAAATCACCGGCTTCGACGATTGGTGACCTCGCCGAGGCGCTCAAACAATTGTTCCAAGTCGACAATCCGGTCAAAGTCATCGGCACCCGGCACGGCGAGAAGACGTTCGAGACGCTCATGACACGTGAAGAACATGTCCTCGCTGAAGATATGGGCGGTTTCTTCCGTGTCCCGGCTGACAACCGTGACCTCAACTACGACAAATATTTCAGTGAAGGCAGCAGGGAGCTGACGGTCCAAGGCGAGTACAACTCGAACAACACCGAACAGCTCGGCGTCGAAGACGTGAAACGGCTGCTGTTGACGCTGCCCTACATTCAAGCAGAACTCGCAGCTTGGCACGTGCCGAGCTCGACGAAGCGGATCGGGTGAGGTGAATCTGATGAAACAACGACTCGTCTTCATCACGAACATCGCCGCCCCGTATCAAGTCAAATTCTGCTACGCGCTCCAAGAACATTTCGATACCGAGTTTTGGTTTTATGACCAATTGACCGCCCGACGTCCCGACTGGTGGAAAGTCCCGCTCGGCGACCGCTGTAAAGTGCTCAAAAGCAACTACTTCGCCGGACCATTGAACTATGTGTCACTCCAAGTGTTCCAAGAACTTGCCCGCTTCAAACCGGACATCATTCTCGTCGCCGGCTTCACACCGCTGCACTCGCTCATCTTGAAGCTCGCGAAACGGAAAGGCAGCAAAGTCGTCGTCTTGAGCGAACCGATCCGCGACGTGTCGGGTGAGGATAACGCCTCGGACAAGCTGCTCGAACAAGCGAACGCGAAATGGAAGACGCGGATCATCCACACGATGTTCCGTGACGCCGACCTGATCTTCGGAATGGGGCAGGTCGCCCGCGACCAATTCGTCCGCGAGTTCGGATTCATGGAAGAACAAGTCGTCAACGCCCCGTACCCGATCGATATTGACGCCTATTTCGACCATCCGCTCCGTGTGAAGCGCCGAGGTGACCCGGTCCGGATCTTGTTCGCGAACCGGCTCATCGACCGCTACCAACCGCTCGTCGCCCTAGAAGCTTACCGGGCCTTGAAACGAGACTATCCGAACCTGTCGCTCGCGTTGAACCGGGACGGACACTTGTACGAGGCGTGTCGTGACTACATCAAGGAGCATGACCTCGAAGGCGTGACGTTCTTGGATGAAATCGACGCCTGGGACAATATGCATCTCGTCTATCGTGACTCGGACATCTTAGTCTTGCCGGCGACCTATTCGAACGGCAACTTGACGATCATCGAGGCGTGCGCGTCCGGGATGGGCGTCATCGTCAGCCGTCAAGTCGACAACGTCTCGGGGCATTTGACGGAAGGGGAGAACTGTTTCAAATGTGAGCCGACCGCTACGTCGCTCGAGGCGTCACTCCGGAACTACCTGGAAGCACCGGAACGGCTCGCGACGCATGGCGCCCTGTCAAAACAAAGCGTCGAGAATCGTCGCAACCGTGCGACCGCGGCGACGTATCGCCAACTGTTCACGCAAGCTCACATCATTTGACGCCAAAGGAGACCAACGACATGGTGAAGCTCATGCTGTTAGGAGGAGCGATGCATCAAACGCCCGTCATTTTAAAGGCGAAAGAGAAAGGGATCTTCACGATCCTGTGCGATTTCTTGCCGGACAATCCGGGGCGAAACGTCGCTGACCGTTATTACTGCGTCAGTACACTCGACCGCGAACGCGTGCTCGAAGTGGCACGCGAGGAACAGATTGACGGGATCATCGCTTACGCGTCAGACCCGGCCGCTCGCACTGCGGCTTACGTCGGCGAAGCGCTCGGGCTCGTCACGAACCCGTTCCAGACGGTCGAGACGTTGACGAATAAAGTCAAGTTCCGCGCCTTCTTGAAAGCGAACGGCTTCCCGACACCTGAGGCATACGCCTTCACCGAATTCGAAACGGCCGTTTTGGCACTGTCGACGCTGCGTGGGACGTACGTCGTCAAACCAGCCGACTCGTCGGGGAGCAAAGGGATTAGCCGCATCACCTCGTCGGATACGCCCAGGAGGATTCGCGAAAAGCTAGCCGCCGCCTTCAAGGTGTCACCGGGCGGGGAAATCGTCGTCGAACAGTTCGTCAAACGTGACGGCTATCAAGTCGCCGGAGACGGGTTCGTCGTCGACGGGAAACTCGTCTTTCGTTGTTTCGGTAACAGCCATTTCAACGTGAAAGGCGTCAACCCGTTCGCGCCCATCGCTGCGAGCTTCCCGAGCGTCCAACCGGACCGCGTCCAAGCGAAAGTCCACGCCACGCTTCAACGCATGATCACGAAAGTCGGGCTGAAGAACGGTCCGCTCAACTTCGACATTTTCGTCAGTAAAGGTGCCGTCTACTTGATGGACATCGGCCCCCGTAACGGCGGCAACTATATCCCGCAGATCATCGAACAGGCGACCGGCGTCGACATGGTGAGCGCGACGATCGACCTCGCGCTCGGACGACCGGTCGAACTGGAAATGAAACGTGTCACGACGCCGTCGAGTTACTTCATGCTCGGCAGCCAAGTACCAGGCCGTTTTATCGGACTCACGTTCGCATCCAAAGGGTACACGATCGTCAAATCGAATTTGGCCTACGCGATCGGTTCGGATATCCCGCGCTTCGAAGGGGCGAACAAAGCACTCGGCAGTCTCATCCTTCGGTTTGAAGACGTGCCGACGATGCTCCGCTTGCTCGATCATCCGGACAAATGGGTGACGCTTCACGTCACGCCGGCTACTCAACAGAAGGAGGGATTGTCATGGATATCGTCGTCACCGGAGCAAGCGGCTTTTTAGGAAAACACCTCACGCACGCACTTGAACAGGATGGGCACAACGTCCTTAAAGTCACGCGGGAGACACACTTCGCTGAACGGAGCCGGATGCTCCGAGCGGCCGACTTCGTCTTCCATCTCGCCGGCGTCAACAGGCCGGAAGACCCGCACGAATTCATCACCGGTAACGTCGATTTGACCGAGGTCATCGCGACGGAGCTGTTGTCATACAACCCGGTCCCGATTGTGTTCGCCTCGTCGATCCAGGCGACGCAAGACAACGACTACGGCCGCAGCAAGCGTGACGCGGAAAACGTGCTCGTCGTCTACAGCGAACGCTCTGGGACACGGGTCCACTTGTTCCGCTTGCCGAACGTGTTCGGGAAGTGGGGGCGCCCGTTTTATAACAGCGCCGTCACGACGTTCTGTCATCAGATCTCGCGCGGCGAGACGGTCACGGTGAACGACCCTGAGCGGTTGCTCACGCTCGCCCACGTCGATGATGTCGTCGCCTCGTTTCTTGACACGTTGACGACGGACGTCGCGCTCTATCCGACGGTTCCGTCGCATGAGATCTCCCTGCTCGACGTCGTCCGTACGCTCGAGGCGTTCGAGACGATGCGGGCGGCGCACAGCGTGCCGGACTTGTCGGACGCGTTCACGAAACAGCTGTATAGCACGTACACGAGTTACTTGCCGAGAGAGCGGATGGTGACTCCGCTCCTGATGCACCGCGACGCGCGCGGCTCGTTCACCGAGTTCTTGAAGACGCCGGACCGGGGGCAAGTGTCCGTCAACGTCGCCAAGCCCGGCATCAAAAAAGGGGAACATTGGCACGACACAAAGCATGAGCAATTCCTCGTCGTCAGCGGAGAAGGTGTCATCCGGCTCCGGTTGGTCGACGACACGGAAGTCATGACGTTCCATGTGAGCGGGGAAACGCTCGAAGTCGTCGAGATCCCGCCTGGATACGTCCACAATATCGAGAACGTCGGCACGACCGACCTCGTCACCATCATGTGGGTGAACGAACCGTTCGACCCGGGCCAGCCCGACACGTACTCAGGCACCGTCGCCCGAGCTGAAACCGAAGTGCTGTGAGGAGGAAACGCGATGATCATGGTCAGTATCAACTGCATCACCTATAACCATGAGGCGTATATCGGTCAGACGATCGAAGGATTCCTCATGCAGGAGACGGATTTCGACTTCGAGATCCTCATTCATGAGGATGCGTCGACGGACCGGACGGCCGAGATCGTCCGAAGTTACGAACGTCTTCACCCCGACAAGATCCGGGTCATTTATCAGACGGAGAACCAGTACTCAAAAGGCGTGTTCGTCAACTTGTTGAACGAAGAGCGGGCCCGCGGCAAATACGTCGCCCTCTGTGACGGTGACGACTACTGGACCGACCCGCACAAGCTGCAAAAGCAAGTCGACTACATGGAAGCAAATCCCGACTGCACGCTTTGCTTCCACGACGCCTACGTCGAGACGGACGACACGTTGCATACGGATTGGCGCGTCATTCCATGGATGCCTGAGAACCGGAAGTATGCGTCGTTTGAAGCACGGACGTACAACGCCGGTGAGCTGCAACTGCTCGGGTTCATCCCGACGATGTCGATGTTGTACCGAAACGGGCTGATCCTGGACGGGCCGGACTGGTTGAGCGATGCGCCGGCAAAAGACGGGGCGATGAAACTGTACGTCGCGAGTCATGGCTACGCCTACTATATGCCCGAGGTGATGAGCGTCTATCGATATGGCGTCGCAGGATCGGCGACGACGATCTGGAACGAAGGGAACCTCGAGCGGGATATCGCGCGTCACGAGGCGTTCATCCGCTTTATCGATACGTTCGATGCGTATTCAAACGGACAGTATCAGCAGGAGATGGAACTTTCTCGCATCTCGTTCGAGGTCGGGCTGCACCGGCTGAGACGAGACTATGCCGCTTTAAAGTCACCACGATACGATCGCTACCTTGACCGTTTCGTCGGGAAAGAGCGGATTCGTCCTTACTTGATGGTGCGGCATCCGATCGTCACCGAACTGTTGATTCGGCTTCGGTCGCGGCAACTGATATAAGGGGGTCGTAAACTTGAAACTGGCAATCATGCAACCTTACTATTTTCCATACCTCGGCTACTTCCAACTCATGGCCGCGGTCGACACGTTCGTCATCCTTGACGATGTCCAGTTCATTAAAGGGGGCTGGATCCATCGCAACACGATCCTGCTCGAGGGTAAAACGAAGCCGATTTTAATGCCGGTCGAGCACATGTCCCAATTGCGTTTGATCAATGAGCATGACCGTGTGCTTGATTCGAAGCAGCGGCACTCCCAGTTACGTCTCATCCGTCACGCCTATCAGCACGCGCCACACTTTGCGGACGTCATGCCGATGGTCGAGCGGATCATGAAAGACGAGGAGCGGAACGTCGCCGCGTACTTAGGGCGTCTCTTGAGTGAGGTGCGTGACTATGTCGGACTCGACACATCAATCCTCTATTCGTCGGAGCTCACGAACAACAAAAATGCGAAATGTGAGCATCTCGTTTTATCCATCTGTGAACATTTAGATGCGGACCATTACATCAACGCGATCGGGGGCACGGCCTTATACGATAAAGCGATGTTCGCCGAAGCCGGGGTCGCGCTCGACTTCATTAAGATGGACCCGGTCACATACCGGCAATTCAATGAACCGTTCACACCGAACTTGTCGATCATCGATGTGCTCATGTTCAACTCGAAACCGAAAGTCCGCGAGCTGCTGAACGCCTACACGCTAACTTGACTTAATAGAAGGAGAGGGACTAGATGAACTTACCGAAACACGATCTGTCGCCGCCGATCCCCGTGACACGTCCGGCGATGCCTGAGTTCGAGGCGTACGTCGAGATGATCCGGCCGCTCTGGGACAGCCGCTGGCTCAGCAATCGCGGCGAACACGTCCGCGCACTCGAAGAAGAATTGACGGAAGTGCTCGGTACAGAGCACGTCTCGCTCCTGACGAACGGACATTTGGCGCTCGAGACGGCGATCGACGTCCTCGGCCTCTCGGGCGAGGTCATCACGACACCGTTCACGTTCGCCTCGACGACGCATGCGCTCGTCCGAAAAGGACTGACACCGGTCTTTTGTGACATCAATCCGCTCGACTATACGCTAGATGTCTCGCAGCTCGAGTCGCTCATCACCGACAAGACGTCGGCCATCCTTCCGGTGCACGTGTACGGCAACGTTTGCCACGTCGACGAGATTGACCGCATCGCCAAACGGCACGGGTTGAAAGTGCTGTACGATGCGGCCCATGCGTTCGGGGTCACGTATCAAGGACGGAGCATCGCCACATATGGAGACATGAGCATGTTCAGTTTCCATGCGACGAAAGTATTCCATACGATCGAGGGCGGTGCGCTCGCCTACAATGAGGCGAGTTTTCACGCCGCCATCGAACAGGCCGTCAACTTTGGCATCACCGGACCCGAAGCGGTCGAATCGGTCGGGGGCAACGCCAAGATGAACGAGTTCCAGGCGGCGATGGGGCGCTGTAACTTGCCGCGGTTCGAGCACGACGTCATGAAACGGCGCGCCATCGTCGAACGCTATGATGAACGGCTCAGGGGAATCCCGACGATTCGCTTGAACCGCCGAGGCGACGACACCGTCTCGAACTACGCCTACTACCCGGTGCTGTTCAAAGGTGACCGGCGCCACCGCGACGAGATGATGGCTTGGCTCGCCGAGCACGGCATCTTCGCCCGGAAGTACTTTTATCCGCTCGTCACCGATTTTAGTTGTTACGCGTTCGACGCCCACATGCCGAACGCGAAATATGTATCAGACCGCATCTTGACGCTGCCGCTCTATCCGGACATGACGCTCGAGATGGTCGACCGGATTTGCGACTTGATTATTGAAGGAGGGAACCGGACATGAAAGGAATCATTTTAGCAGGCGGTAATGGGACACGGCTCTATCCGATGACGAAAGCCGTCTCGAAACAGTTGCTCCCGATTTACGACAAGCCGCTCATCTACTATCCGATGTCGGTCTTGATGCTCGCTGGGATCCAAGACATTCTGCTCATCTCGACACCGAAAGACATCAATGGCTATGAGCGGTTGTTCGGGGATGGACATCAGCTCGGGTTGTCGATCACGTATAAAGTGCAAGACAAACCGGTCGGTCTCGCCGACGCCTTCATCCTCGGTGCGGACTTCATCGGCGACGACTCGGTCTGCCTCATCCTCGGTGATAACGTCTTTTATGGACAGGATTTGACGCAATTCTTACGTGACGCGAAACAACGCGAGACGGGGGCGACCGTGTTCGGATATCCGGTCAAGGACCCACGCGCGTTCGGTGTCGTCGAGTTCGATGATAATCGCCGCGTCATCTCGATCGAAGAGAAACCGGCGCAGCCGAAGTCGAACTATGCCGTGCCTGGTCTCTACTTCTATGACAACCGTGTCGTCGAGTACGCCAAACAAGTCCAGCCGTCCCCGCGCGGCGAGCTCGAGATCACATCGATCAACCAGATGTACCTCGAGGCCGGTGATTTGAACGTCGTCTTGTTCCGACGCGGGATGGCGTGGCTCGATACGGGGACGCCGGAAGGGATGATCAAGGCGTCGGTGTTCGTCCAGACGGTGCAGGAGCGGCAAGGTTACTATATCGCCTGTCTCGAGGAGATCGCCTGGCGCCGCGGGTTCATCACGTCGACCGAGCTCCGCGATATCGGCCAAACGTTAAAGATGACGGATTACGGGCAGTATATCCTATCACTTCTTGAAGAGGAGCGTGTCGAGCATGAAGACTTTACTCGTAACTGGCGGAGCCGGGTTCATCGGATCAAACTTCATAAAGATGCTTCTGGAAAACGAGCAGTGGCGTATCGTCAACCTTGACGCGCTCACGTACGCCGGTAACCTCGAGACGCTACAAGACATCGACGACCCGCGTTACGTGTTCGTCAAAGGTGACATCCGGGACCGCGAGACGGTCGAACGCGTGTTTGCGACGTATGACGTGACGCGCGTCATCCACTTCGCGGCCGAGTCGCACGTCGACCGGAGCATCGTCGAACCGGACGTGTTCTTGACGACGAACGTACTCGGGACACAAGTACTGTTAGACGCGGCGAAGCGGCACTGGAATTTACGTCCTGACGATAAACACTCACGTGACTATTCGGAAGGCGTCAAATTCGTCCACGTCTCGACCGACGAGGTGTACGGGACGCTCGGGCCAGACGGGTTCTTCACCGAGACGACCCCGCTCGCCCCGAACAGTCCGTACTCGGCCTCGAAAGCGAGCTCCGACTTCATCGTCCGGGCCTATCACGAGACGTACGGCCTCCCGGTCAATATTACGCGTTGCAGCAACAATTACGGGCCATACCAATTCCCTGAGAAGCTGATCCCGCTCATGATCCAACGCGCCGAGCGCGGGGAGACGCTCCCGGTGTACGGTGACGGTCAACAGATCCGTGACTGGCTCCACGTCAAAGACCATTGCGTGGCGATTTGGACGGTCGCTGAGCGCGGACGCGACGGCGACGTGTATAACATCGGCGGCAACAATGAACAAGCGAACGTGACGATCGTCCGCTTAATTTTAGAACTGCTCGGTAAAGATGACTCCCAGATCACATTCGTCGCCGATCGTCCCGGGCATGACCGCCGCTACGCGATCGACAACACGAAGATCACGACCGAGCTCGGATGGCGTCCGGCCTACACGTTCGACCAAGGCTTGCGGGAGACGGTCGACTGGTACGTCACGCATCCTGACTGGGTCGACCACATCGTTTCCGGGGATTATGCACACTACTACGACAAGATGTACGCGAAAGGGTGACGGGGAATGGCTGAGACGACGAAGACGACGAACACGACGAACACGACGTACGAATGGACGAACCGGCGCTTGCTGTTCAGTCCGGAACGAGATACCGACATCGATTGGATGGATGCATTCGCACAGGCGCCGTCCGTGCTCGAGCGCGATACGTATTTGCGCATCTATTTCAGTTGCCGGCCGAAACCGATCGATGGCCGCTACGTCAGCTATAGCGCTTACGTCGACGTCGATAAACGAGACTTCTCGATTTTGCGCGTGAGTGAACAGCCAGCGCTTTCGCTCGGGGAGCGGGGCACGTTCGACGAGTTCGGCATCTATCCGTTCTCGGCAATCGACGTCGGGGACGAGGTACACGCCTACTACGGCGGCTGGACACGTTGTACGTCGGTCCCGTTCAACGTCACTATCGGCAAAGCAGTGAGTCGGGACGGTGGCAAGACGTTCGAGCGGATCGGACCGGGACCGGTTTTGTCGTATACGCTCGATGAACCGTTCGTCTTGAGCGGGCCGAAAATCCGGCGCTTTGGAGACACGTGGTACTTGTTTTACATCGCGGGCCGGGAGTGGCTCATGCACGAAGGTAAACCGGAACCGGTGTACAAGATCCGTCTCGCCACGTCAGCCGACGGCGTGAACTGGGTGAAACAAGAGCGCGACTTGATCGAGAGCATCGTCCCGGACGAGGCACAGGCGAGCCCGGACGTGTTTTATGAGAACGGGTCGTACCATATGTTCTTCTGTTATCGCGACGCGACCGATTACCGGAAGAATCCCGAACGGACGTATCGGCTCGGCTATGCGTCGTCGCCGGACTTGTTGAACTGGACGCGCGACGATGACGTCATGCGCTTCACCCGCTCAGACGTCGGGTTTGACGACGAGATGGTCGCTTATCCACACACGTTCGTCGTCGGCGGGAAGCGTTATCTGCTCTATCTCGGCAACGAGGTCGGACGGGCCGGTTTCGGCATCGCCGAGCGGAAGGAGGAAACGACATGAAGTGGCGGAAACTCGGGCATATTTTCGATCCCAAGCCGCACGGCTTTTTCGGGGACTATTCTGCGTTCGCTCAATCACCGCAAGCACTCGTCTTCGACGACTTCGTCCGCATCTACTTCTCGACCCGGGAGCCGGATGCGGACGGGACGTTCAAGAGCCATATCCGTTACGTCGATATGACACCGTCGTTCGAAGTGATCGCCGTATCGCACGACCCGGTCATCCCGCTCGGAAAACTGGGCACGTTCGATGAGCACGGCATCTTCCCGTTCCACGTCACGCGGACGGACGCGGGCCTGTACGGATATACGAGCGGCTGGAGCCGACGCGAGTCGGTGTCGGTCGAGACGGGGATCGGCCTGTCGATCAGTCATGACGACGGGCATACGTTCGAGCGGCTCGGTGACGGGCCGGTGCTATCGGCGAGTGTCGATGAGCCGTTCCTCGTCGGGGACCCGTTCGTCTTCACGAAAGACAAGCTGTATATGTACTATATTTACGGTACGACGTGGAAGACGGGCCCGGACGGCGTCGCCGAACGGACGTACAAGATCGCGCTCGCGACGTCCGAGGACGGGCGCACGTTCACCCGGCACGGCCGTATCGTCGCCGATGTGATTCAAGACGAGAGCCAGGCGCTCCCCACCGTGTTCGAGGCGGGTGGCCGCTATCACATGGTGTTCTGTTTCCGTGACACGTTCGGCTTCCGGGACGACCCGACGCGCGGCTACCGGCTCGGTTACGCTTATTCCGACGACCTCATGCAGTGGACGCGCGACGACGCCTCGCTCGGTTTTGAACGGAGCGACTCGGGGTGGGATTCAGCAATGGAATGTTACCCGCACGTGTTCGAGATGAACGGGCGGCAGTATTTGCTGTATAACGGCAACGCCTTCGGACGCGACGGCTTCGGTGTCGCCGTCTTGGAGGACGTATGATCACGCTCGGCCGCGGGTCGGTCGCCGACTACGAGGCCCACCTCGAGGCGTGTGATGCCTTGTTCCCGACGGCACTGTCGGAGAGGATCGACTTGCACGAATATGCGCGCAAGCTGCATGACCGGGCGACATCGTTCGAACTGTGGGACGACGACCGGTTGATCGGCCTCCTCGCAGCCTACTTTGATACGGACGTCGCCTTCATCAGCCATATATGTGTCTTGCCGGAGGCGCCGAAAGGGAGCGGGCATGACTTGTTGGTCAGACTGTTCGATGAAGCGGCGCAGCAACATAAGCAGTTGATCCGGCTTCACGTCGAGAAGACGAATGAGCACGCCATTTCATTTTACAGAAAGCATGGCTTCGTCGGGACGGGACAAGCGGGGAACGATGTGATTATGGAGCGCGAAGCGTGAAGGTTCTGATTAGAATCGAAGCGCTTCTTTTTGTTTGGCCCGGGGAGTGTCAACAGAACGTCACTCGAGTTTTCATAGGAGGCGTGGTATAACAGACATATGTGAATAAATGAACATATGGAGGATGAGCATGAAACGTTTACTATTGATTCTATTAGGTGTGACGATGTTGGCGGCTTGCGGGACAAGCGAGTCGGATGAACGGGGAGAGCAGTTTACATATACGAGGTACGAGCTCCCGCTCGAAGATAAGGTCGCGCTCGGCGATGGTTCGCACGAGATCGTCTTCGTCTTTGACTACAGTTGCCCATGGTGCAAAAAATGGATGGAGAGCGTCTTGCCGGAAATCGAGTCGCGGTGGATCGAGACGGGAGAGGCGACGTTCAAAGGACAGCCGCTCGTCTTGCTGAATGAGCAGTCGCAACTGCTCGCTAGTGTCGATGCGAACGCTGAACAAGTGATGCCGGAACGGTACTATGCGTTGCAACGCCACATCGGGCTCGACGCCGAGACGGTCTCGGACTTCGGTACGGAGGCGTACGTCCACCGGCTCGCGGAAACGTTCGGTGTGGACGCGGAAGCTCTGCTCGCACCGCAAGTCGACGCGGGGATTCAAAACGCACGGCTCTATACGCGTGACCTCGGCGTCGAATACGTGCCGACCGTGTACGTGGACGGGATCAAGTTGCTCGATGCGTTCAGCTTAGAGGAGATGGAGCGGGTCATGTCTGGCGAGATTGAGGCGGGGGACCAAGTCGAGATGCCGAAAGAATGAACAAGCGACACCCTCATTTCTACTGGGTGTCGCTCTGTCCGCAGGCGATGCCGTCAAGATCGGTGTCGAACGACAGCAAATAGGCGTCGTGCTCGAGTGGGACACCGTCCGGGTAGACTGCGTTCAAATCGGTGCAGGAGCCGTACACCTCGAAGAACGCATCCGTCTCGTCGGCCGTGGCGACTGCGTCGTCTTGGAGGGCGGCTAGTTCACTTTCGAGTTGCTCGTTCAAGGCGTGCGCTTCCCGCAATTCGTCTTCGAGCGCGTAAATCTCGGTCCGTTGTGTCTTGATGACTTCTTCTAGATCGAACACTTTTTGAAACAAGTTGTCTTTCATCGTGTCTTCGCGGACGGCAAGGCGTGCCTCGAGTTTCTCGGTCACGTCCCGCTCGATTTGAATCGCTTGCCAGGCGAGGGCGTCGGCATGTTGTTCCTCGAGGGCGAGCAGGGATTCGTCGTAGTTCGCCTCGACCTCAGCTAAGTCGGCGCTGACGTGTAGCTTGTCTTGTTCCAAGTTGTAGTAGTAGACGCTCGAGCCGACGAACAGTAAATATAAGACGGTCGCGAAGACTTGTAGTTTGATCGGCTCGACCGGATGTTCGGCGAACCAGATGAACACGAGGCTGAGCGTGCTCGCCACGCATGCGGCCGTGATGAACGTCATGATCGTCATAGACACCCCTCTTTTCCTAGACTCTCTTTGACTATTCCTGTTTCGACTCGAAAACGAAGCGACAACGCGAGCATACTTTCAAGAAATCGAATCGACAGCTAGATATTGAACCACATTTATCACAGCGAATGTTCACGCGTCATACATATCGAAAAAGCAGGAGTTTCGGCAGATTCGTGGAATAAGTGCAAAAAGAAAAAAGCGTTCGACTGTCGTCAAACGCTCTTCTTGTCTTCAAGCTGTTGATTTTTCCGCCATTTCCAAATCACAAGACCGAGGACGAGGAAAATCGGAGCGGCCACCCAAGGACGGGCTTCGAGAATCGCGACAATTTCAAAGATGGACAACCATCCGCTGATCATGACGAGGATGAGCAACAAGGTTCGCAGTCCCCCCCGGACCGGAAACCAGTAATAGATGAATAACGTGATCAAAAAGAAAGCGAGCAAGCCCATGCGGTTAGTCCTTTCTAGCATCATTTTGACCAATTATAGCAGACAACATTGCGAGAGTGTTAGAGGCTTCCCTTTAAGACGACTTTTCGCTACAGTTGAAGATAGATTATTTAAGGAGGAACTAGCGTGAAATTTGGAATCATCGGCTTAGGGTATGTCGGATTAGCCACCCTGTGTGGCCTTGCAAAAGCGGGACATGAAGTCATCGGTGTCGAGAAAGACCAACCGAGACTGCGCCGCCTCATGAGCGGCCACGCACCGTTTCACGAGCCGGGTATGGCAGAAGTGCTCCAAGACTATGCAGACTCGATCACACTTACGGATAACACCGCCGACACAAATGATGTCGATTACTTGTTCTTGGCTGTCGGTACGCCGAGCAAGGAAGATGGCAGCTGCGACATGACGTTCGTCGATGCCGCTTTGTCTGAGATCAACACGAAGCAAAAAATCGTCATCCGCAGCACCGTGCCACCGGGAACGACCGACTTACTTAGCATCATGTATCCATTCCACACGTTCGCAGTCGTGCCAGAATTCTTACAAGAAGGGCGTGCGCTCGCCGACGTCCTTAAACCGCACCGCGTCGTCATCGGCAGCGGAAGTCTTGAAATCAGCGAAGAACTCGCCGGCATTTATGGCCGTCTCGGTGTGCCGATTGTTTGCACGACACCGATCAACGCCGAACTGATCAAATACGCCTCGAACGCATTTTTAGCCACAAAAATCAGTTTCATGAACGACTTGTCACGCCTCGCGGATAAAGCTGGCGCCGACATCGCGACGATTGCCGACGGGATGGGGCTTGACCCGCGCATCGGACGTTCTTACTTAAACGCTGGTCTCGGTTACGGCGGCTCGTGTTTCCCGAAAGATATGAACGCGCTCTTGAACGTCGCGGCCGAGAACGAACTCGACTTGCCGGTCATCCGTGCGGCGATTCAAGCGAACGATGAACAGATCGCCTATGTCGCATCGAAGATCGAACACCGCCCGAACCTGCGCGTCGCTTTCCTCGGTCTCGCCTTTAAACCAGGGACGGACGATATGCGTGACGCACCGTCGATCACACTCGCCAATCACTTACGGTTACGTGAAGTCGAAGTCGTCGGCTACGATCCGCTCGCGAAGTGGGAGTACCGTCAAGCGTTGACACCAGAAGAGGCGCTCAAAGGAGCCGACGTGGCGATTCTTGTCACGGAATGGGACGAACTCGTCAACTTGAAACCGGAAGCGTTCGCCGGGATGCGGACGAAACGGTTGATTGACGCCCGGAACGCATGGAAGTATGCGCGCGACCCAGAAGACGTCGAGTACGAAGGCGTCGGCCGCATGCAGGGCAAGACGAACACACCGTCATCGAAATGAGCAAAGACGAGACCTTTCAACAGGTCTCGTCTTTTTGGTTGCGGTCTATGACCTAGGTGCTGAGTGCGACGGCGGTTAGCGGTTCGTCTGTTCTTTTGTCGGGCCCATGACACCAGGGACGTGTTGTCCGGCCTGGCGTAAAAGTACCGTCATCTGACCACGATGATGTGTCTGATGGTCGATCATCATGCGGAGGACGGCACCGCGCGGCGTCATCTTCCCGTGGACATCGACTTCTTCTAGCAAGTAGTCGTCTGAGAAACCGTCAGCGGCGCTTGAAATTTCTTGTGCGTATCGTTCGTACTGGTCGGCGATCGTGTTCGCTTGATCGGGCTGGGTCAGGCTCTTCAAAGCCGAGAGACGGAAGCCGAGCAAGTTCGTGAAGTAGCCGAGCGCGGTCGTGACGTGCCAACCGATCCAACCGAGCGAGTTATGGTCGGGGACGATTTTTTGGCCGAGCGTGTCATCGGTCATGGCGCGGAGCACGTCGAGCGTGCCGGTCGATGATTTTGTCCAATCCTGTTTGAAGTCGTTAGCGGTGCGATACATAAGACTACCTCCTTCTGCGTATTCTATCGCTAGTATACGCATGTGCCTTTCGTTCACGCACGTCTGATGATCCGATGAAACATTTCGGTCGGTTTTCCCGTAGAATGAAGGAGATAGGAGGGAGTCGTTCATGTGGATTCTTGTATTTGCAGCACTGCTCATGTTTGTCCTCGGCTTCATCTTTTTCATCGTCGGACTCATTGATCTAAATCTTGAAACGAACGAAGCAACGGAACAATTATATGAGGAGGTGATCACTCGATGAGTCCATGGTACGCGCGCAACATGCCGTTCTTTTTCCTGACGTTCTTTTTTCCGCCGCTCGCGCTGCTCTTGCTCGTCTGGCAGTGGGACAAATTTACGACGGACCGGGGCATCAAACTGTTTTTCGCGGTCGGGATGACGGTGTTCATCGTGTTCGGTCTATTGCCGCGTGGCACGCTTCCGGTCATCTTGCCGATCATCTTCGGCTTGATCGCCTTAAAGCTCGTACTGAACGTGATCAGACGAAAAAAAGGCTGACGCGCTAGACGTCAGCCGATCGGGACGCTCACTCAGGGCGTCCTTTTTCTTCGTTCACCCAAGCCTCGAACGCGTCAGATTTGAGCGCCGGGGCGTAGTAGTAGCCTTGTCCGAGCTCGACCCCTTCGGCAATCATCCGTTCGAGGTCTTCCTTCGTCTCGATGCCTTCGGCGAGGGATGTGAGCGCCTGCTCGCTCGCGAAGCGTGAGACGGCACGGAGGAAGGATGTGCTGTCTTTCGCTTTCCCGCTGACGTACATCCGGTCAATCTTCACTTCTTGAATCGGTAAGTGCCAAATCGCTTCGAACGAGGCGTAGCCGGTGCCGAAGTCATCGATCGACAAGCAGTAGCCGAGGTCGGCGATGTCCTCGAGCCGATCGAGCTCGTTCGCATGTGACATGATGTCGGCCGACTCGGTCAATTCGATTTTCAAGCGGTCCGGCAGCCACGGATACGTCTCGATCAAATCACGCAGCTTCGTGACGATCGACGGGTCGACCGAGTGGGCAGACAAGTTGTACGACAACGAGACGCCGGAGAATGACGTATCGCGCCAAGCGACGAGCTGGTTGATGACTTGGTCGAGGATCGAGTGTGACAACCATAAAATCTGGTCTGACCGTTCGGCAATCCGGATGAACTCGTTCGGCGGGACGTGACCGATATCCGGATGCTGCCAACGAGCGAGCGCCTCGGCCCCGACGACGCGTCCAGTTGTCAATTCGACTTGTGGCTGGTAGGCGACGGTGATGTGTCCTTGCTCGATCGCCTCGGGGAGCGCCTGTTCGATCAAGGCGGCCCACTGCAGCTGGGCGAGGATGCTCGCGTCATACCAGACGAACGGCGTCCGCGTCTCTTTGGCGTGTTGGAGTGCTCGTGTCGCCTCGAACAGACAATCCGTATAGTTCGGCGTCGTGTGCGCCGCCCCGATTTGAACGTGGACGGTCTGCCGTTTTTGATTGATCAACAGTTCGGTCGGGAACAGTTCCATCAGTTCATGTTCGTCGAGCGTGCTGAACCCTTTGACGTACAGCATGAGCGTATCGTCACGATAGCGGCCGAAAAAGTGATGCGCATACTTCTCAAGCCGATCCTCGACGTGACGGGCGAACTCGGTCATGAGCAAATCGGCATAAATCGTATCGTACCAATCGACGAGATGATGGAAATCGTTCAACTTGATCAAGAGGAACGTTCCGTCGATGTCTTGTTTTTCCCACGCTCGGATAAAACCGTACTCGTTATACAGTTCGGTCGCGAGGTCGAATCGGACGAGGCGATCGACTTTCCGTTCACGCTCGACGCGTTCGGTCTCATCTTCGAGGATCAAATAGTACGTGAGTGTCTCGCCACGCTTGAGCGGGATGATCTTCGCGTTCAAGAAACGGACGTGCTCCCCTTTTAAATGCAGAATGAACTGGGCGCTCGTCCCGTGCTCGGTCACACCTTCAAGTGCTTCCTGGAACAGGCGACGACCTGTGTTGGTGAATAGCTGGTTGATTTCGTACAAGTTCCGTTCGCCGAAGAACTGACCGAACACATCGTTCCGTTCGATGAAGTTATAGGCGTCATCGATCAACGCGATGGCGAGACCGGTCTCTGAGAACAGGGATGACCAACGCTCGTGATAGCGAAGCAGGTCGTTCGATTGCGTCTCGAGCGTGTTGACGGTCGAATGGACGCTCACCGCGATCTCGCGGAGCTCGTCCTCGATGCCACGGAAGTCATGACTGGCCGGGAATGACGTCTCGACCGGTTCGGTGCTCGGATCGATGGCGAGCGCACGGGCCTTCAAATGACTTAAATCATGGGCATACATTTTACGTGTACAGCAAAGCGCGGCCAAGAGCCCGGTCGAAAGCACGAGCGTCGCGAGCAAGACGAGGACGGCGAGCGTCCCATATCGGTTTCGTTCCTTCAGGAGCAATGACTCGGTCGACGAGCGGATGGTCTGGAGCGCTTCATGCGAGTCTTCGTAAAACTTGGTCCCGTTGACGTAACGCGCCTCGAGCGTCGAGCCGCTCGAAGTCAGTCGTCCCAAAGCTAGGGCGCTCTCCGTTAAATCAGCGGTCGACTTCGTTTGAAGAGTAGGATTTGTCGCGATAATCTCTTCAAGTAAACGCGCTTCGGAGGCGATGGAGGCGAGTTCGGCTTCTAATTTTTCTCGGTCCGGCGTCTCCGCCAGCAAGTTCGTCACGTTTTGGATGAACGTCATCTGCATCCGCATGACGGCATCGGTCAACTCGTAGGCCGTGTTCGCTTGGGCGGTCCGCTCTAAGCCTTGGTAGAGCCAACGCCGATCAATCGATTCGATGACGTCAAACGGTACGTTGTCGAATTCGCTCGACTCGCCGTCGAGCGTCTCTTCTAGTCGTTCAGAAAAAGCGAGGAGGGCATCCCGTTCGCGTTCGTGGACCCCGGTCTCGAAATCATCGAGCAGCTGGGTGTTATACTGGAGCGCGCGTTCGCGATAAGGCGAGGACAACAACGCTGTCGGCTGGCCCGAGTTCAGTTCGTACAGTTTCGCGGCCTGGTGGAGGACGAGGTAAGACTCGACGCCGGCAAGGTCGGATGCATGGTTCAAGTTCGTCACGGACTGATCGACGCTGACGTGCTTCTCTTTCCAGTAATAGCTTAATCCGAGACCGAATAACAACACACCGACGAGGCAGGCGACAGCAAGTACCATCGTATAGATCCGGTACGGAATTTTGGCGAATCGGTTGCTTCCCATCGTACACTCCCTTTCTACCTTTCCTATCTTATATCGCATTTCGAGTCTTTCAAGTGAAATCCTGCTAACTGAAAAAAAACCCGACAAAGGTCGGGTTTTCAAATGCGTCAAAGGTCACGGTCGCTTGTAGCCGATGAGGCGTGATTTCCAATATGGCTCTTTGCTGATTTGGTTGTAGCCGAGACCAAACGTCCCGGCGTGGATGAACGTATCGGCGTCGATCATGATGCCCATATGGGACGGACCGGCCGTATACGTGTTCTCGAAGAAGACGAGGTCGCCGGCCTGAGGCACGAACGATTTGTCGAGCTGCGGACCGAAGTAAGACCCGGCCCAATAGTTGGCGACGTTCGTCCGCGGGATCGAGACACCTGCTTGGTTGAACGCGTAATAGATGATGCCTGAGCAGTCAAAGCCACCGTTGACCGGACTAGACGACGCCCAGATGTACGGCGTCCCGACGTATTTCTTAGCGACGGCGATCGTCGCGAGCCGGGTTGCTTGGGCGGTCTGCCCGTTGACTTGGGTGACGAACGCTTTGGCGACGAAACCTTGCGTCCCGTTCTCGTTGACACGGTAGTGTGTCGCCGTCTCGCCGACGACGTTCAACAGTCCGCCGCGGAGCGTCGACCCGACGACCTGGCTCGAATCGTTTGCTTGGGCGCGGATTGCGGCCGGACTTGCCGTATAGAACGTATGTGAGTCGAACGACCCGCTGACCCATGTTGGTGCCGTCGTTGAGCCTTTCGGTACTTCCTTGACGAACGAGGCTGCGACGAAGCCGGTCGTGTTACCGATATAAATCTGGTGCCAGCCGTTTGCCGTCTGGACGACGCGGAGCGTCTGACCGGCTTTGACGCTACCGACGATGGCGGAACTCGTCGACGCAGAAGCACGGACGTTCAAGGACGGGGTGTTGACGACGTAATCGACCGAAGTGTTCCCAGCCCCGGCGTCACCTAAGTTCGGTGCGACCGGTGCACTCGGTGCGGTCGTCGTCTGTTTCAAGTAGCCGGCACTGACGTAACCGCTCTTTCCGTTATACGTGACGTAGTACCAAGTGCCGCTCTGTTTCGTCGCTTGCACGGTCGCGCCGTTCGGGATCGTCGTGACGAGCGCGAAACCGATACCTGCTCCTTTTCGCACGTTCAAGTTCGCCGTCGTGACGAACGATTGATTGACGCTCTCTTCTTTCGGCGCTGCCGGTGTCGCCGGCTGACTCGGTGAAGGTGTGGCAGGTTGACTCGGTGAAGGCGTCGCGGCGGCTTTCTTTAAGTATGTAGTGGCGACAAAGCCTGTCGTCGAACCGTACTTGATGTGCGACCACGAACCTTCGACTTTGAGGATCGTGACCTTTTTTCCTTTCGGGATCGTGACGAGTACGTTCGCCTTTGTCGATTTCGAAGCCCGGAGGTTCAAGTTGACGGTCGTCTGTGACGTCGATTGGGCGGTCGGGCTGACGGTGCTTGCCGCTGTTGATTTTGGTGTCGATGGTGCCACCGGCTTTGCTGTCGTTGCGGTGACAGTTAGAAAGTCGTTATGTACCCAGCCGGTCTTCCCGTTAAAGGTGACTTGCGACCACTTACCGCTCGTCTTGAGCGGTTTGAGCGCTTGACCTTTCGGGATGGTGAGCAAGACATTATGGCTCGTACCGGCACCGGCGCGAAGGTTTAATGCAGCGGTCGTGACTCGATTTTTGCTTACTGCCGTACTCGTTGTCGTGAGTACGGTCGGTGATCCGGCCAAGTTAAGTGTTTGTCCGATGGCGATTCGGTCGGTCGTCAAGTTGTTCATCGACTTGAGTGTCGCGAGCGGGATTTGATGCTGTTGGCTGATCGACCAAAGCGTGTCACCGGCTCGGACGATATGGGTGCTAGCGGCGGACGCTTCGTCGGCCTGGGCGAGGACGCTTACGGCGGCGATTGCGGCGAATGAGTACATGAGGCCGGACTTGTGATTCATGGAGTCACTTCCTTTAATATAATAGAGTCATTCATGACGGGTAACGATACACGTTTATTGTACGGTGCCGAGAAACCGGGAAGCAATGGTGGAAAGGACTCATTCGAGCGAGATTCCTTGAAAAGCAGGTCAATATTTTTTGATAGGTCTGTCAGATAGATGTCTCCTAAAAAGAGGGAAATTAGAAATTGACTTTATGTTGAATTTTGGAAGGTTTCGTATTTGTGCTTCATGCTATCATTAAGGCAAAACTGTTTGAACGAGGGTAGGGGACTATGATCGAGGGGAACTTTTCAACACAAACATACCGTAAACATCAAGAGAAACTGTTCGAACTCGTACGGATGCCGGACGTGTCCGACGCGACAGTCGAGCAGGCGATCAGCTATATGTGCGAAGTCGTCGCGGATATGCTCGAAGTCGACACCGTCTCCATTTGGCACTTCGATGAGACGCAACACTCGATCAGTTGTCAAGTCGCGTATTCAAAAGATAAAGGCATCAGCAAGCCGGCATTAACGGTCTATCGTCAGGATGCGCCGGTCTATTTTGATGCGCTCTGCACGAACCGTGTCCTCCTGTTTGAGAATGTCAGGACGCACGAATGGGTGAAAAATTTATATCAACAATACTTCGTCGAAGGACAACGGGTTTACTCGATGCTTGACGCACCGATCTTTGCGGACGGACAAGCCCGCGGTGTCATCTGCTGCGAGACGTACGAGCTTCGGAAGTGGACGTATGTCGAAGAGCTGATCGTGAGTACGCTCGCTGATTTTGTCGCTATTTTATATAGCCGGCTCGAACGTCAGTCGGTCGAACAACACATCGCCCGGCTCGCCTATACGGATGAATTGACAGGACTCATGAATAAGAACGCGTTCATCGAACGAGTCGACCGGATGCGGGACGAACTCGATCATCACCTCGGGTCACTCATTTACGTGAGAATCGATGAGTTCCGCTCTGTCGAGGACGCGCTCGGCAGCGAGAAGGCCAATCAATTAATCCAGGAAATCGCGAATCGGCTCCAACTCGTCGTCGATCCGGCGATGCTCGCCCGAAGTTCTCAATCCGGGTTCGTCGTATGGACACCGTACGGCGACCGGATCAAAGCGTACGGGATTGCCGACATGCTTTGCGAGACGGTGACGAACGAGCCGTTTACCGTCGATGAACTGGATGTCGTCCTGACGATGAGTGCCTTTATCTCGATTGAGGATAAGACGCGCTCGACGCTCGAGATGATTCACACGACACGGATCGCCGCTAGTCATCATCATGTCCAACGCGGTGGCATCATCTTCTATGAAGAGAAGATGGGCGAGAAGGCGACGGCCCGATTGACGCTCGAGATGAATTTGCGCAAAGGGCTCGCCTTGAACGAGTTTGCGCTCTACTATCAGCCGAAGATTGACGGGTCGACCGGACAGCTTAACGGTTTTGAAGGGCTCATGCGTTGGATCCATCCGGAAAAGGGGCTGATCCCGCCGCTCGACTTTATCCCGCTCGCCGAGTCGACCGGTGTCATCATCGCCCTCGAGGAGTGGGCGCTTGAGGAGGCATGCCGCCAATTGAACGCATGGCACGCCTCTGGCCGGACATATCACTTGGCGCTCAATTTGTCGGCCCGTCACTTCTTATCAGAAGGCGTTGTCGAGAAGTTCGCCCGTGTCGTCGAAAGCATGGGTGTCTGCCCGAACTATTTGACGTTTGAGATCACGGAGAGCGTCGGGATGGAGAATCAACAGCACGTCATCGAACGGTTCATCGCCTTCCGCAAG
The DNA here is from genome assembly GCF_004337085.1 of Exiguobacterium sp. SH5S13. Classification (NCBI taxonomy): domain Bacteria; kingdom Bacillati; phylum Bacillota; class Bacilli; order Caryophanales; genus Exiguobacterium; species Exiguobacterium sp. SH5S13. The sequence continues at coordinate 64,552 of NZ_SJUS01000013.1, forward strand.
CAAGGATTCTCGATCTCGATCGATGACTTCGGGACTGGTTTCTCGGCGTTCGTCTATTTAAAGCATTATCCGATCCATGAGATTAAAATCGACCGTCAGTTCATCCAAGCGACGGAGAACGACCCGACCGGAAACGTCATCGTCCAATCGATCATCGAGCTCGCCCGCGGCCTCGGTTTAAAGACCGTCTGCGAAGGCATCGAGACGACCGAGCAGCACGACGCGCTCCGTTTGCTCGGCTGTGACGAGATGCAAGGGTATTACTTCTCGCGTCCGCTCGCGATTGATGAGCTTGAGGTATGGATTGAAGCTTATAACAATGAAAACAAGGATTCGCTCCGTTGAGCGAATCCTTGTTTTCATTACGGCAGGTCAATCTGAATCGTCGTCCCGACACCGAGATCATTCGTCACGGTGACCGTGCCCCCGTGTGCCTTGATGACGTCCCGGGAACGGTTATAAAAATAGACTCAAATCGAGTTCAACCCAAAAAGCCTTTCCCGACGATCAACGTGTCGTCGGGAAAGGCTTTTTGTGTGCTCATGCGAGTGAACTTTCTCGCTCGGCTAATTCGTATTGGAGTATGTACGTCAACTCTACATGTACTTGATCTGAAAAGTTAGTCTTTCTGACGTGCGTACGTGGTCGTAATCCACATTCCAAAGCAATATCGATGATTGTCCGAATCTGATTTTCCGTATAAAAACGTTTGCGTCCCATCGTGAACGGTGTCGGCGGTAAGACGCCGTCCGTCTCCCATTTGATCAACTGTTGCTGGCTGCGTGGGATGCCGGCGACGGTGAAGGCGCGACTCAATTCTTTAAGCGGATAGACAATTAAATGGCGTCCGTTATATTGAAATGGTTTACCTAGTTCGGGACGATATGCATCCCATTCGGTCGCAAAGAACGTTAAATCGATCGTGTCAACTTCAAATTGAGCGGAAGGAATTGGAGTGGCGAGTGTGATGTCTATGTTGTTCATCTAGTGTTAGCTCCTTCTTCAAGTCTGCCGGGTGGTAGTACCCTCCCTCGTATAGTACCCTATTTTCAAAAATTTAACTGTTCATTTTTTGAAAGCGTGGAAATGAATTTATGGGACTTTCGATGCAGTCGTCAAATTTACACAACGTCTATAAAAATACCCTAAATGGTATGGTGGTGCAAGTCATAGGAATGATTTGAGGCAGAAATAACGATTGTTTGACGATGTGGTTCAAAAGTCACGGTTGGAATATTTACGACTTTTGAGCAAAACGATTTCCTCGTCGGTTAATAAGGGCGAAGGAGGTGAGACATATGGCAGTGTATCGAGAATACGCAAGCGTTTTTTATCTCGACACGAAACGGCTCGTTGACGGCAAGGAAAAACGTCAGCTCGTCCGCTTCGGTCCGCTCGGTGCGCGGATGGAGACCGAGGAGATCAAACAGTTTGGCGACTTGTTGATCCCGTTACTCGCGGTCGAATCCGCTACGTACGTCGTGTCGCGTGAATTCCACGTGACGGTCTAAATTGGAGGCTCCCACTTATGCTAATACCCCCTCGTCCCGCCGCTCACAATCGGCACGATGAGCAGGTGGTCACATGAGCTGGCCCGAACTCATCTCAAACCTCGGATTCCCGATTGTCGTCTCGCTCTATCTGCTCCACCGGATCGAGACACGTCTTGAGCGGATGATTCAGCTGCTCGAACGTCTGGACTCCACCTATCCGTCTGAATTGTAACCACTCCCCGAAAGGAGCCATCCCCTATGGCACAGCTGACAGAAAAGAAAGCCACGCTCGTCCTGACGACGCATCATGACCTCGAAAGTTTGAAACCGACGAAGAAGACGCAACGGTTCGGTCCGATTCGCGCTGCGCTCACGGCAGATGTTGCCGACTCATACGGTCAGCTCATGCTCGATCTTCTCGAACATGAAGATTTCACCGTGTCGGTCGTCCGCGAATACGACTTAGCCTAATCCACTCACATTCTAAGGAGGAAATGAACCATGACTGAGACAAAACTAGAGATCGCCTTTTTGGACACGTTTAACAAAGTTGCCCGCTTCCGTTTGAACAACGTCAAACAACCGGTCGATCCAGCGAAAGTGCAAGCGCTCGCCGACTTCATGGTCGCGAACGACCCGCTCGGAAAAAACGTCGTCAAGTGGACCGAGATCAAGATGATCGAAGGCACCGAGACGGTGTTGAACATCCAATAATCGACAAAGCATCGTCTCTAAAAAGAGACGGTGCTTTTTTATCCAATCAAAAATCGAAGAACGGTTTCAACCGACACAGATTATCGTCAACTATATAGGAGCGACGATAGTACATATTCAGGCAGGGACATATGATCGCTTGTTTTGCTGAATGTGTCCAAACGGCAAGAAAAGCTAAGTGGAATGTTGATTCCGCTTAGCTTTTCTTTGTATGGAGCTTAATTTGCCGAACCGTTATTCGTATAAGTGTGCTCTAGTCATGTTCAAGTCGTTGTTTACATGCTTAGTAAATAGCGTTTGGTGAAGATCCAATCCGCCGTTTCGGAAAAAGGCCGCACTAGATTGGAGATATAAGCGCCACATTCGGATGAAGCGTTCGCCGTACATCTCTTCACTTCTGTCTATCGTAGCTTCAAATCGAGACGACCAATGATCGAGTGTTTGCGCATAGTGGAGACGCAGACTTTCGATATCGACGACATGGAAATTGTACTCAGGGAGCAAAGTGACGATTTCTCGCAATGAAGGAATATAGCCGCCGGGGAAAATATATTTTTGAATCCACGGGTCACCGGCTTCTTCTGTTTGGTGAGTGATTGTGTGAAGTAGTGCCATCCCTTTATCTTTTAATAAAGTGTTCACGGTTTTCATGAAGGTCGGATAGTCTTTTTGGCCGACGTGCTCGAACATGCCGACGCTCGAAATTTTATCGAACGTTAATCCGCTATGGACTAACTCCCGATAATCCATCAGTTCCACAGTCACTTGATCTTCTAGCCCTAATTCTTCAATGCGAGCTTTAGTTTTGGCGTACTGTTCTTCACTGAGAGTGACTCCATGCGATCTGACTCCGTAAGCACGGGCGGCCCGGATAATCAGTTCTCCCCAACCGCTACCGATGTCGAGAAGCGTTTCGCCTTCTTTCAGTTGGAGCTTATTCAACACATGGTCGATTTTATTCAGTTGGGCTTGGTTAAGACTATCGTATGGTTCTTTGAAGTATGCACAAGAGTAACTCATTGTTTCATCGAGCCAGAGGGCATAAAACTCGTTACCGATGTCATAGTGATGTTCGATGTTTTGTTTGGCTTTTCTGATTGATAGATTCGGTAATTTAGGTACGTTTACGTTCCATAGCTCTTGTTTATTATGAAGAGCAAGCGAAATAATATCTTCAATGTCACCGTCGATTTCGATATCCCCGTCCATATAGGCTTCACCAAAAGCGATGCTCGGTTCTTTCAACAATCTCGTCAGGGAAAACCCTTCGTTAAGTTTCAGGTACAGACGAGGCTCTTCGTGCCCGTATTGGTTCACCGTTCCATCAGCAAATTGAACTGCGAAAGGAATATTCGCATCCAAGCGGTTGAATAGGGTGTCAATCATTAAAGTTTTCATCGTCATGTTCCTCCTTCAATTGTTTAAAAAGTTCTCCATCGATTGAAACGCATCTCGGGCATCAAGATAACCTTGCGTATGCATGTTTTCAAGCTTAGAAGCATCACGTTCGGCGCGTTTGATTTTAAAGTCCTGGCTCGGCCGGATAACGAATACTTTTCCCTCTTCTTCGAGGCGCTCGATTGTATCAAGTGTATCGTTGTATAACTTCCATCGTGTCTCCAGGGCGTGGGTAAGGCCACCATAGTTTTTGTAGAAATAACGAGTCGTTTTAGAAAAGAATGAAGGCTTTTTCCGATATCCTTTCGCCTTCGTCAAAACGATGACGCTTTTTTGGACGCCATCTTGCAAAGCCTTTTGGATCGGAATGGGGTCGGAAATGCCGCCATCCATTAAAAATTTGTTTTGATGGATGACTGCCTTGGACATAAACGGCAATGAGCTCGATGCGCGGACGATAGACAAAATGTCGGTCGCGCACTCACTCTTTTCAAAGTAAACAGGTTTTCCGGTCTCACAATCTGTCGTGCCGATGATAAAGTGCTGTTTCGAGGAATGAAACGTTGTGAAATCGAAAGGTACGAGTTTGTTTGGTATATGATCGAAAATTAAATCCATCCCGAAGAGTTCTTTTCTCATTAATAAGTTCTTTATTGAGATGTAGTCGGGATGCGTCACATAGTCGATGGTCACAGACTTATTTCGTCCAGGTTGTCTCGATACATATGAAGAGGCGTGACAAGCTCCAGCAGAAACACCGATGATGTATGTGAAGTATCGATTTTGTTCCATGAAATATTCAAGTACTCCAGCGGTATAAACGCCTCTCATACCGCCTCCTTCCAACACTAGTCCATCTTTAAACACTTTATGTCTCTCCTCCTTCCGGGTTGATGAAGTGAAAATGTTTCCACCTTGAACGTCATAAATGAATTTTTGTGAAGTCATTCACAAATTAACGTTCGTGATTTGTTCCGATTGAGCGAATTGGACGGATGGTACAGAACGATAGGATGAAGATTGTCAACAAGCCGACGGGCAAGATGTTGAAGGGGCATACATACCGCTTCTTCTGGCCGAGGAAAGAACGGAGAATGTTCATCGTGAAGACGTTCGACGGCCTAATCAAATTCTGCACCGAGACGAGGGCGTCATTCTCGTCCATCAAATAACGAGATCTGGGTTCCGTCGTAAGCAAAATCAGTATTGAGCTCGGTCGTGTTGCGGTCATGACGAACGACGAGTTAGAGACTTAGAATGCCAGTCCAACGTTCGCTCTCCCGCAAGAAATGTGGATTCAGGACTTCGCCTGAAAGTATGTAGCGACTCGAGTTACCGTTAAAGTATATTTATTTATATGTAACGTTTCGTTAGTAAGATACCGTAACAGACTATAATAGTGACAAAAACATGACAATACTTTGGACTTAAGAAAAATAATTCAGATAATTGAAAGCGTTTTTATTGACATGTCGCTAAAAGATCAAAGTGCGCGGTGAATGAACAGTGGGAGTCATCAAGACTAGTTTATGCCGATACAAGTGACTGATTTTTCAGTCATCTTTTTTTATTTTGGTCAATCCACTTTAAACTTCTCGACTTCAAGACGATAAAGAATGAAACGTTGTACTTGAGAGGGGAATACATACATGGCATGGAAAGAAAAATGGTCAGCGGCTGTACGTCGATTGAACCTGCGTCGCATCGATGTCCGCCGCTTCACATGGAAACCGAAACAACGGAGACGACAAAAAGTAGAGACATCCGCGCCTTCAAGTAAAGGCCTGACGATTCGTCAAAAGTTATGGGGGCTCGTCATCCTCGCGCTCGTCATGGTCGCCGGTGTCGGCGGCTACTCGCTGTTGTCACTCGCCGACGCGAACCGTCAAGGCGATGATATCGTCAACAACTGGAATAAAGGGCTCGACTACGCCCACGAGCTGAACACGCTCGCCGCGAACTATCGTGCGCTCGAACTCGAGCATATCGTGACCGAGGACGCGGCCGGGAAAGAAGAACTGATGGCGAGACTGAAAGAGATTCGGACCCGAATCAATGAACTCGCGCCGAAATATGAGGCGACAGCGTCAGGCGAGACGGACATAGAACTGTTTACGAACTTCGCCCGCCAATGGGAGATGTATCAACGCGTGTCAGACAACATGCTCATCTTTAGTACATCGGGCAACAACGGTATGGCCCGCTCGTACTACGATGCCCAGTCTCAGTCTACATATGATAACTTTACGCAACGCCTGACCGAACTCGTCGATTACAACTCAGGAGGCTCGCGGCAAGTCGGGGCGGACATGGAACGCAAGTTTCAACAAGCGCTCATCGCCTTACTTGCCGTGACGGTTGGGGCGTTTGTCATCCTCTTGTTCCTCGGGATGAGTCTACTTCGTTCAATCATCAAGCCGATGCGGATGCTTCAGACGAAATTCGATGAACTGGCATCACAAGGCGGAGATTTGACGATGTCGATCCCGGTCACGTCGAACGATGAGATCGCGCAAGTGAGCCGTTCATTCAACGTCTTCCTCGCCTCGCTTCGTGAGATTATGATTGATGTCGACGAGACGGCGAAAGTCGTGCTCACGTCGTCGCAAGAAGTCGCCGCGGAAGTGACCCAACTGAGCCGTTATATGGAAGAGACGTCAGGTACGGTCGAAGAACTGACGGCCGGGATGGAAGAGACGGCCGCTTCGTCGCAAGAGATGAGTGCCTCGACGACTGAGATGGGTAGCTCGATCGATACGATCGTCGAACTCTCGAACGATAGTGCCAAAACGGCAGAAAACGTCGAGCAGCGTGCCCACGCGATGCGTACGCAAGCCATCGCCTCGAAGACGGAAGCGAACGCCATCATCCAGAAAAAACGCGTCGAGCTCGATGAGGCGATCAAAGGTGCCAAGTCGGTCGAAGAGATCCGCGTCTTGACGAGTGCGATCCTCACGATTGCCGACCAGACGAACCTGCTCGCCTTGAACGCATCGATCGAGGCGGCACGGGCTGGTGACGCCGGACGAGGATTTGCCGTCGTCGCGTCAGAGATCCGTAAGCTCGCCGAGAACTCGCGGCAAACCGTGAACGAGATTCAAGCGGTGTCGAATACGGTCATCGATTCGGTCGAACGGCTCAATACGAGCTCGGCGGATATGCTCACGTTCTTGAACACGAACGTGCTCGCCGACTACGACCGGCTCGAGGAATCGGCAACGCAGTACGAAGAGGACGCGACCGTATTCGGCAAGACGGCGAACACGTTCGAGACGAACGCGCTGCAGCTCCGCCATATGACCGATAGCATTTTGCACGTCATCCAAGAAGTCGCGACGACGGTGACGGAAGGAGCGGACGGGACGCAGTCGATCTCAGAGAAAGTCCAACTGTCCGTCGAACGGTTCAACGATGTCCAACAGCGGATGAACGAGACGGAACAGCGGGCGACCGAACTATCGAATCGCGTGTCACAGTTCAAGTTATGAAACAGGAGGCTGGGACATAACTCAGTAGATTTATAAGAAAGAGGCCACCGGGAGCGACTTGTTCGCTAACGGTGGCCTCTTCTCATTTTTATGGGTTCGTTCACGCATTTCGGACTAAACAGATAGGGGCGACCTCTGATAAAGTTAAAGTGACCAAACCATAACTTTGGAGGTGCCCCTATGTACAAAAAGTATA